>CAYNDW010000767.1:0-3491 GCA_964395375.1 uncultured Cytophagia bacterium | reverse complement strand
CACCGCCACGCCGACCAACACGCGCACGCCGACGCCGAGTCGGACGCCCTCGCCGACGCCGACGCCGAGTCGGACGCACACCGAAACCAGCACCCCTTCGCCCATTCCGCCGACGCCGAGTCGGACGCCCACTCCCACCCCCGGCGCGCCGCTGATGGTGGTGATCAACGAGGTCGGCTGGGCCGGCAGCGACGCCTCCACCAGTGACGAGTGGCTGGAACTGTTCAACCCGAGTCCGTTGTCCGTTTCGCTGGCCGGGTGGCGGTTGCGCGGTTTGTCCATTGACCTGGCCTTCCCGCCCGAAGCCGCCATCCCCGCCGGCGGCTATTTCTTGCTGGAACGCACCGACGACACGGCCATTTCCGACATTCCCGCCGACCTGATCTACACCGGCAGCCTGAGCAACAGCGGCGAAACCCTCACGCTGACCGACGCGACCGGCGTGCTGGTGGATAGCGTGAACGCTGACGGCGGCGGCTGGCCGGGCGGCAGCGCGGCCCCGAAAATCAGCATGGAACGCATCAGCCCGTACCTGCCCGGCGACGACGCCAACTGGGGCAGCAACGACGGCGTGCATCGCAACGGGCTGGACGCGCTCGGCAACCCGATCAACGGCTCGCCGCGCAACCCCAACTCCATCGCCGTGCCGACGATCACGCCCTCGCCCACCCTCGTCCCCTCGCCCACCGCTACCCCGACGCCGAGTCGGACACTCACCCGCACCCCGCGCCCGACCAAAACACCGACGGCGAGTCGGACGCCGAGTCGGACACCCACCCGCACGCCGCGTCGCACCAAAACGCCGACGCCGAGTCGGACGCCGACGCGCACGCCGTTCTTCCGCACCAAAACGCCGACGCCGATGCCGTAGTCCAAAGTCCAAAGTCCAAAGTCCAAAGTCCAAAGTCCACTGTCCACTGTCCACTACCCACTGTCCCCTACCCACTGTCCCCTTTTCCTCGATGGACTCCTCCCACATCCGTAATTTTTGTATCATTGCCCATATCGATCACGGCAAATCCACGTTGGCCGACCGGTTGCTGCACCTGACCGGCACCGTTTCCGCCCGCGACACCACCGAGCAAATCCTCGACACGATGGATTTGGAACGCGAAAAAGGCGTCACCATCAAAGCCTCGGCAGTGCGCATGAACTACACGGCCGCCGACGGCAAAGCCTACGAACTCAATCTGGTGGACACGCCCGGCCACGTGGATTTTGGCTACGAGGTTTCGCGCGCGCTGGCCGCTTGCGAGGGCGCGTTGCTGGTGGTGGATGCCACGCAGGGCATCGAAGCGCAAACGCTCGCCAATTTGTACCTTGCCCTCGAATCCAACCTGGAGATCATCCCGGTCATCAACAAGATTGACCTGCCCTCCGCCCGCCCGGACGAAGTGGCCGAAGAAGTTGCCAACTTGCTCGGCGTGCCAGCCGAGGAGATGATCCAAATCTCGGCAAAATCCGGCCAAAACGTGGAGGCCGTGTTGGAGGCCGTCGTGCGGCGCGTTCCGCCCCCGCGCGGCGATCCCGACGCCCCGCTGCGCGCGCTGATCTTCGATTCGCACTACGATTCCTACAAGGGCGTGGTGGCCTATGTGCGCGTGGTGGACGGGCAAATTACCCGGACGGATGAACTGCGGTTGATGGCGAGCGGCGTGGCGCTGAAGCCGGTGGAAATTGGCACGTTCACGCCCGGCCTGACGCCGGGCGACCTGCTGACTGCCGGGGAAGTGGGGTACGTGGCGACCGGCCTGAAAACGGTGCGCGAATGCCGCGTGGGCGACACCCTCACGCTGTCGGTGCGCTCCACCGAGGGGCCGCTGCCCGGCTACCGCGCCGTGAAACCGATGGTGTTCGCCGGGATTTATCCGGTGGAGGGCGAAGACTACGCCGCGCTGAAAGACGCGCTGGAAAAACTACAACTCAACGACGCCTCGCTCGTCTACCAGCCGGAGACCTCGCAGGCGCTCAACTTCGGCTTTCGCTGCGGCTTCCTCGGCCTGTTGCACATGGAGATCATTCAGGAGCGGTTGGAGCGCGAGTACGAATTGGATATCATCGCCACCGCCCCCTCGGTCGAGTACGAGGTGGTGCTGCACGACGGCGAAGTGCGCCGGATCGATTCCCCCGCCGATTTGCCCAGCGAAGACCTGATCCACGAAATCCGCGAGCCGTGGATGAAGGTGCAGATTTTGACTCCCGAAGCCTACTATGGCCCGGTGATGGAACTGGCGACCAGCCGGCGCGGCATGTTTTTGGAACAGGAATATCCCGCGCCGCAGCGGGTGTTGCTCACCTTCGAAATGCCGCTCGGCGAGATTTTGGTGGACTTTTTCGACCAACTCAAGTCGCGCACGCGCGGCTACGCCTCGATGGATTACCACTTGTCCGGCTACAAAGCCGAGAAACTGACCAAGTTGGAAATTCTGATCAACGGCGAGCCGGTGGACGCGCTGGCCCTGATCGTTCACCGCGACAATGCGTATCATCGCGGCCAGCGGCTGGTGAGCAAGTTAAAGCAACTGATCCCCTCGCAAATGTTCGTCGTGCCGATTCAAGCCGCCGCCGAGGGGCGCATCATCTCGCGCGCCAACGTCCGGGCGCAGCGTAAAGATGTGCTGGCCAAATGCTACGGCGGCGATATCACCCGCAAGAAGAAACTGCTGGAAAAGCAAAAGCGCGGCAAGCGCCGCCTGAAGATGGTGGGCAGCGTCGAAATTCCGCAGGAGGCGTTCATGGCGGTGCTGCGGCTGGAGGACGAGTAGCCGTTCACGTAGATCGTTGATTTACCGCAGAGAACGCGGAGTTCGCAGAGATTTTCTCGTACGGCGCATCTTCGCCCGGCGTATCTTCGCCCGGCGTATCTTCGCCCTTTCTCCGCGATCTTGGCGGACTCGGCGGTGAAATCAACGCAGGCTGAACGGTTACTGCGACGAAAACAACCGGCAAATTCCCCCGAAAATCGCCTGTATTTTGTGGCGCATTGTGATATACTACGTTTAGTTACTGTCTTATGCTGCCAGCGAAGAGTGAAATCGCACTTGTGGCTGGGGGCATTTTTTCTGTGCCGCCGAATCGGTTGGCCTGAGGAGAAGAAAGCGTGGATGTAAAACTGTACGTTGGAAATCTTTCGTTTAGCACGACGGAAGAAGAACTGCGGGAATTGTTTTCGCAAGCAGGCACGGTGCAATCGGCGGCCCTGATCAAAGATCGGGATACCGGCCGGTCGCGCGGGTTTGCCTTTGTGGAAATGAGCACGCAGGCCGAGGCCCAGGCGGCAATCAGCAAGTTCAATGGCCATCGTTTCGGCGACCGCGAACTGACCGTGAATATCGCCCGCCCGCGTGAAGACTCCCCGCGTGGCAGCTTCGGCGGCCCGCGCGGTGGTGGCGGTGGAGGCGGTGGTGGTAGTCGCGGCGGCAGTCGTGGCGGTGGCGGTGGTAGTGACCGCAATCGCGGCGGCGGCGGTGGCGGTGGTCGCCGCTATTAGC
>CAYNDW010000766.1:0-3491 GCA_964395375.1 uncultured Cytophagia bacterium | reverse complement strand
TCTTCCTCTTCATCTTCTTCGTCGTCTTCCCAATCTTCCTCATCCTCCCAATCTTCTTCATCTTCATCATCTTCTTCTTCACCCTCCTCGCCTTCCTCGTCCCAATCTTCTAGGTCATCCAAATCTTCTTCTTCGCCGGCTTCTTCTTCATCCCAATCTTCGCCTTCCTCTTGACCTTCTTCCTCTTCGCCCTCTTCACTCTCCTCGCCTTGCTCTTCGTCTTCTTCCTCTTCTTCCGGCTCTCCTTTACGCTTAGGAAAAGCTTCATAGGTTAGTGCCGCGTCTTCAGAGGACGCACTGCTATTAAGCCGATTGCGCTCGGCTTCATTCATAAATGCTTCTGCCTCGACTCTGTCATCGGCCTCAGCGCAAAGCGTTTCGGGTTGAAAAGTAATTTTCATATTTCTTCTCCTTAAGAAAGAATTATTTGCTGAGTTATGGTGAAAATCATCTAGCACTCTTAGCCCGCGAGCGCGGCGGAAACTTTTTTACATTCCGGGCCAAGCGCTCTGGTCCGGCTCTGCAAACGATAATATAATGACTCGAGTTGTTCCAACATGCGTTGCACGGAAAATTTTTGCAGCACCACATTGCGGCTTGCCTCGCCCATTTGCCGGCGGAGGTTTTCATTTACCACCAGCCGTAAACACGCTTGCGTCAACGCTTCCACCTCCTGTGGCGGAAATAAGAGGCCGCTGCGTTCATCGCGCACGAGATCCAACACCCCGTCATTGTTCGAGGCAATCACGGGTTTGCCCGCGGCCATCGCTTCCAACAAGGCCAAGCCAAACGCTTCTGCATGAGAGGGAAAAACAAAAATATCGAACGCGGCAAGCACCGCGGGTATGTCTTTACGAAAGCCTAAAAACGTGACGATCTTTTCGAGTTGTAAGTCGCGGCACTTTTGCCGAATCAACTCGGCTTCGCTCGGCTCGCCTCGGGTCGGCTCGCCGACTATTACAAATCTTGTGTTCGGTTGCGCGCGATGAACCCGTTGCGCCATCGCTAAAAACTCTAAACAGCCTTTGCTGATTTGCAGCCGTCCTACCATACCCACCACCACCTCGCCGTGCGAAAATCCTAGTTCTCGCCGTAATCCGCGATCGGAAATTTTGCTCATGGAGAATTGTTCTAAGTCAAGACCGTGATGAATGACCCCGACTTTTTCCGAAGAGAGGGGATGCGTCGCAATAAGATTTTTTCGAATAACCTCGGAGATTGCAATGACATAGTCAACACGGCGATAAAGCCAGCGATGTAAAAGGTCGCGTTTAGGTTTTCCGGTGCCGATATGTTTGGTTAGCACGAGCGGCAACCGGTGTTCGCCCCCACGCCATGCCAGGGCCGGGACAATCGACCATAAATCGCGTGAATAATGCGAATGCACGATCTCGACTGGCTGCGATTCCAAGCATCGCTTCAGCCGCACCAGGCTGCGGGGTTTAAGATAGCCCGCGGGGTCCAACAGATACGGCTCAAAACCGGCTTCATGAAAATCTTGCGCGAGCGGTGTCTGCGGCGCGCAAACGGTTAATACGCGATGTCCGCGTTGCGCAAGCTGGCGCGCGAGAAACCCGACGTGCATTTCCATACCTCCCCAGGAGCTTGAGGTACAGATCTGCAGAATGTTTAACATTCTGAGCCTGCGCTGTTGACCAAAGGGGCCGGTGCTTTTAAAAATTCGGTGCGCAAAATAAACCACCGGTTTTCAAAAAGCAAGATTTTTTTAGGTAGTTTTAGCGCGTAAATATTCAACAAAATTGCGAGTTTGCGCGAGGTTCAAAGGAGTTTTTCTTTCCTCAAACGCTCGAAGCTTTTCTTGGTTAATGCCGCCAACTCGCGCAGCACGTCCTCGTCAATCGTCTTAAAATTGAAGCACGACTTGCCTTGCATGCGTTTTTTCAGCGTTGGCGAAACGTCCTTGAGCAGTTCCGGAAACATGTACACCGGCATCAAGTGATAGCTCACGTAATTCTTCTTAATCTGCACCGCGCCAAAAAATAGTTCTTTTTGATATTTCTCCGTGAGCGGCGTGTTCAGATAATAATTCTCCGGCCCGCCGGATTTGAGCACCATCCGCTTTTCATATTCTTTCAATACGGCTTTGAGGCGTTTGAATGTCGCTTCAAAATTTTCTGCTTTCGGCATAATCTTCGGATCTGGTTGGGTTGCAAAACATACTACTTCGAGCACGAAACAGGTTACACTTCCACCCTCAAGCGCTGTTATGCAGCAGGAATCTTTTTACTCGCAGGAGAGATTTCAAGCGCTAAAAAAGATTTCTGCTGCATGATCGGTTAGGAGGGAAAGTGTAACCTATATTTTGTTCGGAATTATAAACGCCGATTTCAATTCTGAGCTATTACTCAACTTCCAAAACGGAGCTTTGCAACTGCGTCGAGCTGGGGCCGAGCATAATGTCGAACAAGCCCGGCTCCACCACTTCGTTCATATTGCGATTCCAAAACGAGAGCTTGTCCGGCGTGATCTTGAAGCTCACGGTTTTCATCTCGCCCGGCTTCAGCGCAATGCGCGCAAAGCCTTTCAGTTCTTTGAGCGGGCGCGTCACGGAACTGACTTGATCGCGAATGTACATCTGCACAATTTCCTCGCCCGCGCGTTTGCCGGTATTCGTCACGTCCACGCTGATCGCCGTCGTGCCTGCCGCGCCAATTTTGTTCGCCGCGAGGCGCACATTGCTATAACCAAACGTCGTATAGCTCAATCCAAAACCAAACGGAAACAGCGGAGACTTGTCCGCGAAGAGATAGCCGCGCTTCGCCGAAGGTTTGTGATTATAAAACGCCGGCAACTGCCCCACCGAGCGCGGAAACGTGACAGGCAATTTGCCGCTCGGGTTGTAATCGCCAAAGAGCACGTCCGCGACCGCGGTGCCGGTTTCTTGACCGAGGTACCAGCCTTCCAAAATCGCGGGCACATACTCGGCGATATAGTTGATGGTGAGGGGACGGCCATTGATCAAAAACACAATCGTGGGTTTGCCCAGCGCGACAATTGTTTTGGCGAGATCATTCTGCTGGCCCACGAGATCGAGATCGTCGCGATCGCCGAGGTGATTGTCGGCCCATGCCTCGCGCGAAGTTTGTTCATTGTCGCCGAGCACGAGCAACACCTCCTCCGCGTGCTGCGCCACTTTCACGGCCTCGGCGATGCGCTTCGCATTCCGCGCGGGATCGGGCGGAATCACTTTGTCCGCATACCAATCCGGCTCGCTCTCCGTGATCTTGCAGCCCTCGGCAAAGAGCACGTTGACGCCGTTGCCCACTTTCGTTTTGATGCCTTCCAAAATACTCACGCCGCGGCCGGGATTGTCGCTGTATCCGCCGAGATGCAGCTTCTCGGCGTTCGGCCCGATAACGGCGAGCGTTTTAATTTTCGCGCGATCAAGCGGCAAAAGTTGTTTGTCATTCTTCAACAAGATGCCGGCTTTGCGCGCCGCTTCGAGCGCGAGCGTTTGATGCTCGGCGTTG
>CAYNDW010000765.1:0-3506 GCA_964395375.1 uncultured Cytophagia bacterium | reverse complement strand
TCCTGGACCCAATTGATCAGAATTCCCTTTCTGAGTCGTGCAGCCCACGCGGCGCAGACCGACATCAGCGGGGGGTCGGTCTTGGCGACGACGACATCGCCCGGCTGGATCGAACAGAGCAAACGCCAGGTCGCTCCGAAATAAAATGTCAGATAGTCGAGCGTCCGGCCCCACAAACGCGCGCGCCCGAACCGCGACGTGCGCACGCGATGTACATGCACACCGCAAATCACCTCTTCGGAAAGGAGCGACGCCCTGGGATCGGTATACAATTGCCCACCGGTAATCACATGTATGTCCTGGCCGCGAGAGGCAAGATCGAAAGCGAGGTCGCTGAGGAGCTGGCTCGTCGCGGAGTGGTCGGGAGAAAAGTATCGGTTGACGAAGATGGTTTTTGCCATACATGCGGAGACGACAGGCACAGTCGACTCAACCCCTTTCAAGTCGGTAGTCCCTTTTCCCGGCGTTCAAGTTCCCGCATCTTCACCACGATCATGTATTCGTAAAACGATTGCAGGACGCAGTAGGTGAACCCGGCCCGCCCGTCGAGCCATCCTCGCTGCCACAGGTATAGATACAGAAATTTCAAGAACGGACGCCACGGCAATCGAAAGGAAAGATTTTTGAGTGCCCGTCGGCGAAGAGCGCGATCGGCGCTGAAGAGTCCCGGCTGCTCTTCCGAGGGTTGATGGATCAATTTCATCCCTTCCAGCGCTTCCAATTGCGAATAGCGATTGTGCTTCTCGATCCACTCGGAGATTCCCTTGCTGAAATTGTAGTGAACCAGCATCCCGCGCAGGTAGCCATGCGGCCCGTCAATGACGGGAACCGGATGGACCACCCGCTCAAATCGCACAGACTGAGGACGCATGAAGCGCATGATGGTCCTGGGCGGGAAGGCGTGCCGAATCCACCGCCCCATGAACATGTTTTTATGCCCGCAGTAGTATGCGACAGACCGACAACTCGAATCGCGCGAGATGGCGAGGAGTTCGTCTTTCAGCTCTTCAGGCATCCGCTCATCCGCATCCAGATAAAAGACCCATGGATGTTTGAATCGGATCTGATCGAGCGCCCAATTCTGATGGGCAGCCCAATTGTCAAAACGGCGTTGGACGACACGAGCGCCCATTTCCTCGGCGATCTTGACCGTCCGATCGTTGCTGAACGAGTCCAACACCACGATGTCGTCTGACCATTTCACCGACTGGAGGCACTCCGGCATATTGGCCTCCTCGTTCAAGGTCAGAATGAGGATTGAGACACTCATTGACCCCTCCGATCTTCTGGATCGGTGCGCTTTTTCACAATACGGGCAGGGCTCCCTGCAACAACGGTCCAGGGGTCAACGTTCCTGAATACGCTGGATCTGGCCCCCACGACTGCGCCTTCGCCGATGGCCACACCTGGCCCAATGAACACATCTGCAGCTACCCAAGCTCGTTCGCCGATCACGATCGGCGCCGTCACCAACGGCATGAGCGGGTCGTGATAGTCATGGGTGGCGGTGCAGAGGAAACTGTATTGACTCACGGTCGCCCGCGCCCCAATAACCACTCTGTCCACACAGTAGCAATCCACATCCGGCCCAAGGCAACTGAGAGGACCCATTTCCAAATTCCAGGGCGCCCAGATTTTAACCGAAGGATGTGGATAGGCGTTGTTCGCAATCTTTGCACCGAACATGCGTAAGAGAAACCTTCTCCAGCCATGGAACACCTTGGGACTCGGACGATATGCCAACAGCCAAACCATTCGCCAGAGAATCCGAATCAGTTGATTCGCGCGCGAGTGCGGGCTCGGATAATCAGAAGGCTCCTCTGCTCCGAAGGATAATCCGCCTCTCGCGCACAATTTCCGATCCGTTCTTGAATTGTCGACGACTTCGATCATCTCGATACAGGCTCCACGAGCACCGGTTTGTTCCCCTTCGGCAATTGTCCAGCCAGACAGAAAACAATCTTGCTACGGCCGTTCCCTACGCCTCTGCCGATTCGCTTCCACTCACCAACGTTCGCATCACCTCAACGGACCAGGGTGCCGGCCCCGTTTCGTCGGCTGCGCCAACATCGCCTCATGAACCGCTCGTTCTCGCTCATCGAATCGATAGCGCAGGATCTTGGCCGGGGTGCCTGCAACAACCGCATAGGAAGGCACGTCCTTCGTCACAACCGCGCCGGCCCCGATCACCGCCCCATTCCCGATCGTAATCCCGCGTAACAGAATCGCCCCATGGCCGATTAACACATCCGCTCCGATCGTCGTGACGCAGGAGGGAGGGCGGCCTGAAAAGACAATCGGCATACCGGGGTTGTCGTAATTGTGGTCGGACCCGACGATCGCCACGTGCGCGGAAAGCGATGAATAATTCCCGACGTGCACGTGAGGAGGCAATTGACTATGCGAGCCCACGTAGACATAGTCGCCGGCGATGAATCCCTGCCCGATGCTCACCGACTGACCCACATGAAAACCTTTGCCGACACGAGCGCCTTTGTGTCGAAATCGAACAAGCATCCATGCCCGGACCTGTTTGAGGACTTCTTTGCCTTCTCTCAAAACACGACTTAACTCACCGACGTTGAATCGCCTCGTCAGCGGCTCGGACTCGCCCAACTTCCTGATCGCGGGGATTATCTCACTCACAAATCACCTGCTCGCCACACACTCGGACGTGCAATCAGCCATGTCCGTAGATTCGTTCTTCTGGTTCACTGACAGCCAACTCATCCGGAGGGTCAGGCAACAGCTCGTCCAATTTGGCTACATGACCCTCCATGGCCTTCAGCCTCATGATACTCACGAGAAACAAGAGTGAGGTCGGGTTGCCGACATTGATTAGATATCGCTCGAAGATCGCGAGCAGGAGATAACCGACGCAGAGCCCAAACAGAATGCTTTGGCTAAACCCGGCTTCTGGCTCTCTGGAGCCGACCCAGAGCAGCCGCAATCCACGTATGATCAGGAACAGAACTCCGAGAAACCCGAGCATTCCAACTTCTGCCAATGTCGCGAGATAACCATTGTGCGATGACGAGTCGGCTTTGAGGAGAAACTCGTGGGCGCGGAACCCCACGCCGAACACGGGATTGCGCGTAAATATTTCCCACGTCTCCTTCCAGGCCGTGACGCGCCCTGTTGCTCCCGAGCCGATGCCGCGATCAGCAGCGCTCAGCCCAAAAGATCGATCCAATATCCGATACATCACGTCGCCGTACGCAAGGGTCACACCGACAGCCAAGATGAGGCAGATCCCGGCGATCAACAACACCGGACGGCGGCGGGCGCGCAGCCGAAGCCACACAATCATCCCTAGCCCCACGACTGCTGCAACCGCTGCCGCACGAGAACTGGTCAAGACGATGATCCCGGCAATCGGCCCCATAATCGCCAGACGGAGCGCCAGCGTCCGAATCGACATCGCCGCAAGAAAGACTGAGACGGATACCAGCCCGATCGTATTGGGGTTCAGGATATCTTTGCCGTTGCCGAGACGAGTCCCCGGC
>CAYNDW010000764.1:0-3511 GCA_964395375.1 uncultured Cytophagia bacterium | reverse complement strand
TCTCGCCCACGAGCGGATGGAGCAAGAGACCGTCGACGATTTCCATGGCGCATTTTTGAATGTACTCGTGCGCGCGATGCACGGGGTTGCGCGTTTGAAAACCGACGACCGTGTTCCACCCGCGCTCAAGAAAAACGCGCCTCGTCTCCGCGGGGTCGCGGCGAAACTCGGCAAACGAAATATTCGAAGGGCGATTGAGCATCCACACTTCGCCGGCGAGACAGACTTCGCCTTGACTCATGACGCGCGCGACGCCGGGATGCGCGGCTTCCGTGGTGCGATAAACTTCTTGCGCTTCGCGGCTTTTATCATACTCAAATTTCTCGGAAATTTTCATGAGTCCGAGAATCGCGCCGGAGCCTTCGACGAGCGCGACTTCTTCGCCCTCGTGAATTTGCGCGGCCCAATCGCGCGCGAGGGGCAGCGTGATGGGCAAGGACCAAATCAAACCGTTGGCGAGGCGCATCGTGTGCACCACGCTGTCATAGTCTTTCTTGTTCATAAAGCCCGTGAGCGGACTCATGGCGCCGTTGGCGATTAACTCCAAATCAGAGACGCCGACTTCGGTGAGCGGAATTTTTTTTAAATCACGCGCGCGATGCAAGGACGCTTGCCGTTCCTCGCCACGCAGCATGCGATCTACTAACGAGTTGCCGTGCGGGATGCTGAGAGGCATGATGCGGTTCTTTCTCCTGATGAGTGTTTGTGAATGAATGAAGGTTGAATATGGTTTTGAGATTTAATTGCCGGCCACATTGGCCGCGCCCAAGAAGCTGTCATTCAGAAGGAATCCTTTTCGGTTCTGGAGAAAAACGCCGGCACTTAAAAGGATTCCTTCTGAATGACATGATCGAGGAACTTGCAACGCATTTTCGAAGTTGAGCCTCAACTTTCGTCAAAACATTCGTTCCGAGGATTGCGGCTCGTAAGTTTCGCGCGCGCGTTTGATCCAATACGTGGTCGCGCTTTTATCCATGCGTTCTTGCAACAGGTCTTTGCCGAAAATTTTCAGCGCGAGCGCAATGGGCGTGAACATGCCGAAGTAGAGCACGGTCAAAATCACGCGCGTCATGAAGAAGCCCATGACCACGGCGAACGCCATCCAGGCGAGATAAAGCGGGCGCATGAGGCGCGGCCAGAGCCACGTCGTCGCGGCAAAGAGCGCCGCGGCAAATGCGAAATGAATCGCGCTCGGCTTTTCTTTCCACCAGAAAAAAGCGGCGAGCAGCAAGAGTACGACGCCAATGGTGAGGCCGAACTTGCGCACGTCGCGGTCGGTGGAAGGAATGCTTTTAAATTCTTCGCGGAGCATGCTTTTTTAAAATGCTTTTTTGAATGGTGAGTTCAAAAACTGAACCCAACTCTTAGAAATGTCATTCTGGAAGAACCTTCCCTCGCACTTGCTATACCTTTCAAAACAAACAGTGTCTCAAGCACGAGGGAAGTTTCTTCCAGAATGACAACGAGGAAGTTGCGGCTTCCTCAGTGCAATAACATCCAAGCTTGGCTCTTTGCCTCAATCTAACTCGTATTCCTTTTGCCAATCAAACTCTTCCGTTGCGGCCTTCTGCTCTTTCTTGGCGAGCAGAAAATTTCCCATGACGAGATAATCCATCTCGGTGCGCATGAAACACGTGTAGGCCTGCTCGGGCGTGCAGACGAGCGGCTCGCCGCGCACGTTGAATGAAGTATTGATGAGCATGGGGCAGCCGGTGCGGCCACGAAAGGCTTGGAGCAGTTGGTAAAAGAGCGGAGAATCTTCGGCGCGCACAGTTTGAATGCGCGCGGAATAATCCACGTGCGTGATCGCGGGAAAGCGCGAACGCACGGCTTTGAGTTTATCCAAACCCACGAGCGCCTCGTTGCTCATCGGTGTGCGCCATTTTTCCAACACCGGCGCGACGAGCAGCATGTAGGGACTGTCGCGGTCGAGCAGAAAATAATTCGCCGCTTCTTCCGCGAGCACAGCCGGCGCGAACGGCCGAAAGCTTTCGCGGTATTTAATTTTGAGATTCATCACGGACTGCATCTTGGGCGAGCGCGCATCGCCGAGAATGCTGCGGCTGCCCAACGCGCGCGGGCCAAATTCCATGCGGCCTTGAAACCAGCCGATGACGTTTTCTTCCGCGAGCAGCGCCGCGACTTGCGCGAGCAATTCCGCTTCGCTCAATTTCAGCGCGGGCACGTCACGCGCGGCGAGAAACGTCGCGATCTCTTCGTTGCTAAACTCCGGGCCGAGAGAGGAGCCGCGTTGCGTGTCGCGGCCATTGCTACTCACGCGGCGCGGCTTGCCGAGATAGCGATGCCACGTGTACAGCGCGCCTCCGAGCGCGCCGCCCGCGTCGCCCGCCGCGGGTTGAATCCAAATATCTTCGAACGGGCCTTCGCGCAAGAGGCGGCCGTTGCCCACGCAATTGAGTGCGACGCCGCCGGCGAGCACGAGCTTTTTCATGCCGGTTTCGCGCTGAACATGTCGCGCCATGCGCAGCATGATCTCTTCGGTGACGGCTTGCACGGAGGCGGCCAAATCCATTTCGCGCTGCGTGAGCTGTGCTTCGGGCTTGCGCGCCGGGCCGCCGAAGAGTTTCGCGAAGCGCGCGTTGGTCATGGTCAAGCCCGCGCAATAGTTGAAGTATTTCATGTTCATGCGAAACGAGCCGTCGGCTTTGAGATCAAGCAGCTCGCGCAGAATCATCTCGACATATTTCGGCTCGCCGTACGGCGCGAGGCCCATGAGCTTGTATTCGCCGGAATTGACTTTGAAACCGGTGAAGTACGTGAACGCGGAATAGAGCAAACCGAGCGAATGCGGGAAATGCAACTCGCCGAAAATTTCAAGCTCGTGCCCGCGGCCAATGCCGTAACTTGCGGTGGCCCATTCGCCCACGCCGTCAAGCGTGAGAAACGCGGCTTCATGAAACGGCGAGGGATAAAACGCCGAGGCCGCGTGCGATTCATGATGCTCCGGGAAAATAATTTTGCCGGTGAATTGTAATTCGCGCGCGAGGTATTCTTTTAGCCACAGCTTGCTTTTGAGCCAGAGGGGCATGGCCATGATAAACGAGCGCAAGCCGCGCGGCGCATACGCGAGATAAGTGGTGAGCAAACGCTCGAATTTGATAAAGGGCTTGTCATAGAACGCGACGTAATCCAATTGCGCGGCGGTGATTCCCGCAGCGGCCAGGCAATAGTCGAGGGCGTGCTTGGGAAAATTGAAGTCGTGTTTCTTGCGCGTGAAGCGCTCTTCTTGCGCGGCCGCGATAATTTCGCCGTCGCGCACGAGACACGCGGCGCTGTCGTGATAAAAGGCGGAAAGGCCGAGGATATTCATTCGCCGTTTAACTCAAAACAAATTCCTCCGCAGCGTTAGAAGTGCGAAGTGTAACCTAGGTTATGCTTGGAGTAGAACCCTGAAGCATATTCCGGCTTTGAGCGTCTATAATAAATTTGAAGACAGAAAGATGTTTGTCGCAAATCCACGCGGTTCAAAATTCCCCTCAACCTGCCGTTC
>CAYNDW010000763.1:0-3513 GCA_964395375.1 uncultured Cytophagia bacterium | reverse complement strand
TCAGTAAGTGCTTTCATTCCGTTAGTTCAGATATGGGTTCACCGAGGGGATACAGCTTGCCGTGGCAGATTTCTGGATCCACGACTAAATATCGACCGATTTCCGTATAACTTTTTTCATTTGTTTTCATTTCAGTTGCTCCAATTTTTTGAAATAGGCGTCAAACAGGAAGGAGAAGCTTTTTGTTTTTCCTCAACTGCAAGAGGCGCATAGACGCTCACCCGCGCTTGCACGTTTTTCCCTTCCGAAAAGGTGAGGGCTTCTTTGGGTTTTTTTTCGATTCGCTTGAAGGCAGCGCTCACGATTTTGCTCCGCGAGAGTGAAGTACGTGAGAAAATATTATTCGGCGAGCGTTTAGAAGCAAGGCTGCGATTGCGCATGCTCAAAGCAAGAATCGGATATAGTCGAGAAGACGCGGCATTCGTTTAGCCTTGCGCACAGGCCGGCATTCGTCTTTCAATCAAGCGAAGCTTGTTTTTGGGAAGAGGCTTCTGTATTATTGTCGCACATGCTTTGATGAAGTTCGAGCAATAACCACCCTTGCAAGGAAAAAATGACCAAAGTTCTGCACGCGGTTTTTGACGGCAAAGTATTTCAGCCCAAAGAGCCTGTCGATCTCGCCCCCAACACGAGTTGGATTCTGCTCGTGACGAGCGCTGCTCTCAAGGTTCCGCCCGCGGCTGTGCCGCATCCGTTTGAGCGCATCGGCGCATTGGCGATTGATATGGGGCCGGCGGATTTGTCCGAACGCTTCGATGACTATGTCGGTCGCCGGTTGAAAGGCCGGAATGGTTGAGCGCCTGTTTCTTGATTTTGCCGAACACTTCTAAAAGGAAATCCTCATGCCCAATCCTCAAATTTTAAGCCTTGACAAATTTCTGGCGAATGCCCACGAACTCGTCGGCCAGCTCGATTCCACGCCAGGCCATTTCATCTTGACGAAAGAAGAAAGCGCGGTAGCGGTCGTACAAGGCGTAAAAGAACATCAAAAGCTGCTTGATGCGCTCATGATGCTCAAGTTGATCGTACAGGGCGAAAAGGACATGCAAGCCGGCAAGGTGAGCAAACAGCAAAAGGTTTTTAAGCGGCTGCAGCGCGTTTGGAGTCAAAAGTTGAAGGGCCGCACAAATACTCTCTTGCGCGGCACAGACTGAAATTCTATATTGGCGCACTATGATTTTCATCGAAGCGAAGGCTTTTAGCAAAGCCGCTCAAGTGTTGCTCACGGAGGAAGAGCTGCGGGAGCTGCAAGAAAGGTTGCTGCACGATCCGACACTCGGCGATCTTATCCCGGGGACTGGCGGCCTTAGGAAGTTGAGAATCGGCCAACATGCTCGCGGCAAGGGCAAGCGCGGAGGCGTGCGAGTGATCTATTACTTTTTACAGAGAAACTCCCATCTTCATTTGCTTCTGCTCTACGCCAAAGCCCAAGCCGAAAATATGACCTCCGAGCAAAAGAAAATTTTGAGACAGTGGATTCGAGAAATTGAAAGCACATGAGGTGAATACCATGGATGAAAAACTCTTTGACGATTTAACCCGGTCCTTACAAGACGCCGTTGCCTTTGAACGTGGCGAGCCGATCGCTCTGCGCGTTACCAAATTTCCGGCGGCACCGAAACCCATGCCGGGGAAAGAAGTGCTGCGTTTACGCAAGCGCCTCGCCTTGTCGCAAGCCGTGTTCGCGCGATATTTGAACGTGACTCCGGCCACGGTGCGCAGTTGGGAGCAGGGCGCCCGTCGCCCCGGCAAAGCCGCGCTCAAGTTGCTGCACATCGTAAAAAAAGAGCCGCACGTGCTGGCAATATAATTTCGTTATCACGCCTGAGCCAACTGTCAAGATTTAAATTCTCTGATTAGCCCGCCTCATCGCGCTCCCTCCGCAATTGCATGGATACCTTTCAAAAAGCAAAGCCACGGCCAAGCCGTGCTGAACAATTCCCCCCAAAAAAATCCGAAGCCGCTCGCTCTGCTAAAAGCTGAGGCAACAGCAAAAAAAATGGTCGAAGAGTCGCTTGTTCTCAGCGGACTAAACGAACGGCGTTATTGTTGCCCACGTGGTGACTGGGAAAACCTCCGACGTTGAAAGCGACAGCCCGGTACGACGACGCGCTATAATCTCTATCCGAAGTCCAAATTTCCTTCTGCGTGCGATCAAAAATTTTGTCGATATACCAACCATCGGACTGCTTTGGCTCCATCAAAGACATGGCCTCTTCCAACGTAGGCAAGCGCCAATCCTCATAGCCCCCGAATTTTTTGCGATTCATTTCCGCGACGTACTCTTGCGCTTTCGCGAAAGTCCTGTGTTCCGACGAACCGAATTGTTGCCAGCGCAGGCCGGTGGCGCGGTCGAACACGACTTTGCCATTACTTTCCAGAACAAAATCATTGGCAAGACCTTGGCCTTGAGGATTGCTCCTTGCGTCATAAAAATTATACTTCTTGAGCATGTCTCGAACTTCTTCTTCCGTCAAATTCTCCTCCGAGGTGCTACGCAGCCTAGGCGCGGGTGCTTTCGCTGCCTTACGTTTCCCTAAGCTGATCTTGTTTGGCCAACCCGCTAAGTCTTGCAGGTGCAGAGAGACTTCCACCTCTTGTGCGTTCAAAATGCTCGTGCTCGAAGTCGTGAACGTCGTGGCGCGCGCGTCCGTGGAGAGTTTGCCGGACACTTTTACATTGTCCGAAGAGGGCGCGCGTTGCACTTTCATATCCAAGCCGTAGAGCAACAAAGTCGCCGAAGCGGATTGCAACGGCTCAGAGGCTTGTACCGTGATGCGCCATTCCTTGCCGCGCCATTCGTTGGGCGGCATTGCTTGCCATGCTTCTTTTGCATTCTCATGATAAAAGATTTTGTGAGAAAGCACACGCGGCGGCTCACGGTCGATTTTGAACGTAAAAGTTTTACGGCCTTCATTACCGTCCTTGTCAATGGCTTTGACTTCGAGCTGCACTTCTTGCTCGCGCGGTGACACGCGCGGGAATTGGCCGTAGTAGGGTTCTTTCTCGCTCAACTGTTGCTTTATCTCTGCGTTATTTAGAAAGATGCGAGCTCCCTGTAAAGCCGGGTGTTCTTTCAACACGAGTTCATACCGTGGAGTGCCACCGGAAGAATCGCATTGCAGCACACCATTACGCGGCTCGCGAATTTTGAGTGCATCTTGCAAAGCCGCATCCGCGGTTTGTTTTTGAGCAAGTGCCAATTGTTCGAGTCGCCGGCTTTCTTGCACCTCGCCTTTGCGTTTGGCCAAGTCGGCGCGTAACGTGGTGACGCGTGCATTGTTGGGCAAAAGTGAGATGGCGGAATCTAGCAAGGCTTTGGCCCGCGCCAGCACAAACAAGCCTTTTCGCGCGGTCTCAACTAAAGCCCCGTAGCGATATTCGAAGCGCCGCAGCAAACGCTGCTCAAGCGAATCGGACAGCAAGTTGGTTAAAAAACTTTCACTCGGATATTCGAGCTTACAGCGTTTTTCATTTGAGTGTTCAGGGTAAGACATAACCGCTATGCTGGAA
>CAYNDW010000762.1:0-3520 GCA_964395375.1 uncultured Cytophagia bacterium | reverse complement strand
GGTAATACTGGGCGCAGTAGCGGTGGTAGGAGTAATACCAGGGTCAGTAGCAGGAGTCGGAACTGGCACAAAATATACCTTGTTTAGCAGTGGAAAACCCAGGGGAGAATACCTGTAATTTTGTATTCCCGGTTTTACCAGAAGGAAGTTCTGTCCAAACCAGAGAGGAAGTATTGCAGCATCTTCAACCACCAGAGTTTCCGCATTATGATACAGCTCTATCCTTCGGGCTTCATTTTTTTCAAGATTAGCCGTATCAAGCAGAGAATCTACAACGGGATTATTATATCCACCGGCATTATTAGGCCTGTCGCTGTGAAACAGTATGTCCAAAAAATTTTCCGGGTCGGGATAGTCTGCTATCCAGCCGTAGTCATAAATGTTATCCACCACCTCATTTATTCGATAGAAAAAAACCTCCGGCTCAAGCACTCTTACTTCAATATTTACCCATAAATTTTGCTTCCACTGCTGTATAATAGCCGATAGAAAATCCGGGATAACGGCTCCTCGTCCTGAAGTAGTCAGAATAATAGGCGGAAGATTAGCAGCGCCTCCATACCTGGACCGGGCTAAAAGCTCACGGGCCGCTTGAACGTCATAGCCAAGTCCTTTTAACTCAGGATTAAATCCGGGCATCCCGGCAGGTATGATACCATTAGCAGGACGCACTGTTCCCTTCAAAGTGCCCCTTATAATCTTTTCTTTATCTATTGCCCGAACAAAGGCCTTTCTGACATTAGGGTCATCGAATGGCGGGGTCTTCACATTGAAAGCAAGGTAATACACGCTTAGCTCAGGATAAACACTCAACTGTTTGTTAAGAGGATTGCTCTCATCTCTAACCAGATCAATATTTGCTATAGATACATCTGTAGCATCTATCTCATTCTGCTCATACATTCTCAGAGGGACGCCGGAATAGAGGCGAAAGACCACTCTTTTCAGGAGAGGCACTTCTCCGTAATACAAGTCATTTGCTTCAAGCTCAAGGAGCTCATCTATTTTCCACTGCCTTAATTTGAAAGGTCCGCTGCCATTAGGATTTCTCCACCATTCACCGCCCTTTTTCACATCATCCCTATCCACTGCAAAAGCAACGGGATAGGTTATCCTGGAAAGGAAGGAAGCCAGGGGTTTTTTCAGTTCCACCCGAAGTGTGGAATCATTCAGAATAGTCAAACCGCTTATTTCTTTAGTTTTACCCTGTAAAACCTCATCAACTCCCAGTATGTTTCCAAGATAAGTCGGAGCTGTAGGGGACCCGGTCGCGGGACTTGCTGCTCTCTCCCATGAAAACTTTATATCTTCAGCCTTGATTTGTCGTCCATTCTGAAATCTGGCTTCAGGTTTAATATGAAAAGTATAGACCTTGCTATCATCGCTGATGTCCCAGCTTGAAGCTAAGTCGGGGACTACTTTCATGTTTTCATCCAGGGAGACTAGTCCGCTGAATATATGGACTACATAAAAATGGGATCTCATCTCCTGTGATACGGCCGGGTCCAGGGTTATGGGACCGACATCATATAGATTTAAAGCGCCATCAGCTCCTGTTTTCTGCCCCTGTCCATTTTGCAGTGATAGGCCTCTGCCGCACCCCGCTAAAGTTCCCGCAGCCAGTAATAGCGCAGATAGGATGAGGACAAAATTTATTAAAAACGGAGAGATTCTTTTCATTGCTATATAATTTTCCTGCTTTTAAGGCTCGTAAATCCCTCATCGCTAACGATTATATGGTCCAGGACTGGAATGCCCAGGGTATCCCCTGCCTTCACAAGCCGCCTGGTAATATCAATATCCTCCGGAGAGGGCTCGGTGTTCCCGGATGGGTGATTGTGCGCGATTATAACTGAGGCAGCATTTTTTAATATGGCTTTTTTGAATACTTCCCGCGTGTCCACGAGGCTGGAGTCCAGAGTTCCGACGGAGACAATCTCCTCGTAGCCCAGAACTACATTTCGCCTGTTCAGGGGTATAACCAGGAAACATTCCTTTTCTTTTCCCAGCAGGCGGCTTCTGATAAGCCTGACTAAATCATCCGGGCCGGTGATTGCTACCTTTTTCTGCTTTTCAGAAAAGCCCTGAGTCCTGCATCCTATTTCATGTACCGCTTTAATCTGAGCTGCTTTAGCTGTTCCCATCCCCCTGACCTGGCAAAGCTCATCTATGCCGGCGTTTATCACACCTTTCAAATCTCCGAATCTTTGCAACAGCTCGCCGGCCATATCCATTACAGGCCTGCCGGAGACTCCCCGCCCCAGAATGACTGCCAGTATCTCAGTAGGCGAAAGGACCTCTGCCCCGTGCTTTAAAAGCCTTTCCCTGGGCCTTCCCTGTGCCGGAAGGTCATTAACAGTAAGAGGTTTACTTAAAACCATAAGCCTCCCAATTTTTTACAACTTTCTGTTTAATATCCTCAGGGTATACCTCCTGAAAGGATACTCTTGGCGGTATATCAGTTTCCCTGGACCAGTCTGCAGGCCAGGTGCAGTCAAAAAGCACCCGGGTACCCTTATTCACTTTCTTCTCTGCATCACTTAAATAAGGGGTGAGATCGATATTGTAGTTCATTTCAAACTGATGGATGCCGTTCCTGGGGTGGCATTTAGTAGCTAAAGCGTGTATGACCTCATTTAAATTAAAAACGTCCACATCCTCGTCTACAACGATAGTTTTGAGTTCTCCAACTCCGTGCAGCTTCATAAGGTTTTCCAGCGCTCTGATGTGAGTGGCGGCTGAGGATTTGAGGCTGATAATAGCCAGGTAGCTGGAAGCATCAGGTAGTACCGAGACATCTTTTACAGGTAATCCGGTCTTTCGCAGGCGCTTTCTCATGGATACAGCCGCCGAAATCCCCATGCAAATAGCGCTGTCCTCCACAGGTATGCCCATGCATGTCATGGTGAGAATCGGGTTATTTCGATAAGTAATCGTATTCACGCGAAATACAGGAAGAACTCTTGTGGTGTTCCTGTAACCGGTGAACTCACCGTGAGGCCCGTCAATTTGTGTAAAATCAGGCAGGACTTCACCCTCCAGGATTATCTCCGCATTTGCCGGGACCATAAGCCCCGGGGTCTCTGCCTCAACCATCTCTACAGGTTCCCTGTGCAGGCCGCCTGCACATTCCACCTCGCTTTGTCCCGCGCCTAAATTGGACCCTGCGGCAAAAGAGCATAAGGGGTCAGCCCCTATAACGACTACCACCGGCATGGGCAGCCCTTTTGGGACATATTTCCCATAAAATAGCTGTCCTCCGTGATTACCACGGCTGAATTCTATTGAGGCACAGCGCCGGTTATGGGCCATCAAGCGGTATAGTCCCCAGTTTACCCATTCACTACCCGGATCCCTGGTTATGATAATATGCCAGGTGCCTATATGGCGGCCGCCGTCCCCATCGTGAATCATAGGTACAGGAAATTTAAAAAGGTCAACCTCGTCACCTCTCAGTATATTCTCTTTGCAGGGGGCATTTTTTACGATAACGGGCTTTATCAGGTGTTCTGTCCTCAGC
>CAYNDW010000761.1:0-3523 GCA_964395375.1 uncultured Cytophagia bacterium | reverse complement strand
GGAGCCGGCGGGCTTGATCATTCTCGTCACCGGCGCGGGCGGGGTGCTCAAACAAGTGTTGATCGACTCCGGTGTGGGCGAAGTACTGGGCCGGATGATGGCCGCCTCCGCATTGCCGCCGCTCGTGCTCGCGTTTTTAATCGCCGCCATCATTCGCATTGCGCAAGGCTCGGCCACGGTCGCGATGATCACTGCCGCCGGACTCATGTCTCCCATTGTCGATGCGCTACAGGTGAGGCCCACGCTGTTAGCGCTCATGGTTATTGCGATTGCCGCCGGTGCGACGATTCTTTCGCATGTGAATGACTCCGGCTTTTGGTTGGTGAATCGTTACTTCGGCTTGAGCGAGAAAGATACGCTGCGCTCGTGGACGGTAATGGAAACGATCATCGCGCTCACCGGCTTTGCCGCGGTGTTGTTGCTTTCGTTTTTTTTATAAAGAGAACCCAAAGCTGTTTTCTCGTTCCCAAACTCCGTTTGGGAACGCCGTTGCGTTTGAAACTCTGTTTCAAATTATCATCTTCACACGATGAAATTTTGCTGGTGAGTGAAACAGAGTTTCTCTTACAACGGTGTTCCCAAACGGAGTTTGGGAACAAGAAGCGAAGGTTTCTCGTTCCCAAACTCCGTTTGGGAACGCCGTTGCGTTTGAAACCCTGTTTCAAGCTTTCATCTTCACACGGCGAAATTTTTCTAATGAAGCGAAACAGAGTTTCTCTTACAACTGTGTTCCCAAACGGAGTTTGAGAGCAAGAGGCGAATACGTTACACCCTGCGTTCCGGCTTAATGCCATTCAGCAGGATTTTTTTTGAGCACTTGACCGTGTCTCCAGTGAGTAAAAAGATTCCTGCTGCATGACATAATAGATGGGAAAGATGTTATCCACGCTTCGCTCGGATTAATATACTGGGAATGACGAACTACAATGGCGCTGCTGCTCGTGGGTCTGCGCATCGGCTGTAATGCTTGGTTGAACGTGCTGCAAAAGCGCGCACTACCTCAGCTCTCCTCGTCGCTGCTCGTGACCGCGACGTTTGTGCTGCTCGCGGTTTTGGTGACGCCATTTCTTTTTTTTTATTCCTTCATAAATTTACCCGCGGCGTTTTGGGGCAACATGTTCCTCGTGGTTGCGCTCGATCTTCCCGGCAATTTCTTTTTGGTGAAATCGATTGGGCTGGCGGACTTGTCGTTGATCGGCCCGCTCAATGCTTACAAACCGGTCGTGGCGTTGTTGCTCGGCTTCTTTGTGCTCGGCGAATTTCCAAGCATGCAAGGCTGGGCCGGCGTTGCCATAATTTTTATGGGAAGCTTGTGGCTTGCGCCCAAGCGCGAGGTTTTTCATTCACCCCAAACAAAAAGCTTTTGGCGCAACCGAGGCGCACAGCTTCGCTTGCTCGCGTTGGTATTGACTGCCGCGGCTTCAATCTTTCTGAAGGCGGCAATCAACGCTTCTTCCGCCATGCACACGCTCATCGCCTGGGCCGTGTTAGGCGCGCTCGCGGCGATCGTGCTCTTGCTTATTGGCCGTCGCGAGCAAGCTCGCACCAGCGTTCGACAAACGCGCGAAAAGTTCGGCGCGCTGCTGCTGATGGCGGGCTTGTTTTTAGGAATGCAACTCGTCACGTTGCAAGCCTTCGCGTTGCTGAACGTGGCTTACGTGCTCGCGCTGTTTCAACTCAGCGGGTTGGTGAATGTGGTGTTGGGGTGGAAACTCTTTAACGAGGGTGATATTTTACGGCGGGCATGGGCGAGCGTGATAATGATCGCGGGCGCGGCGTTGTTGTTGTTCAAATAAGCGTGCCGCACTTCTCAAGTGCGTCGCATTTTCGGCCGAGCGAGCCAAATGATCCTCAGCAAGGCCGAGAAGAACAGCGGCAGCGCGATGAGCGTGCTGAGAATTTCATCCCACACCGAAGTTCGCCATTTGCGGAAGTAACGCCAGAATGAAATGTGTGAACTCCAAATGGCGGCGGGGCGAACTTGTTTAACGCTCGCGCCTTGTTCGTGATAGATAAAGACTCCGGCCTCGAAATAAATTTTCCAACCGGCCTGCCGCACGCGGCGGCACCAATCCACATCGCTAAAGAAGAGCGGAAAGCGCTCGTCCCATCTTCCCACTTGCCTAAGCACTTCTGGCCGCGCGAGCAGACATGCGCCTTGCGGCTGATCGACCTCACGCGAGGTGCGATGATCGAAGTCTCCCATCTTCCAACGATTGCAGCGCGCCGAGCGCGGAAAGGCTTGCGCCAGTCCGGTGAATTCAAAAAACAAATCGCCGTAGGTGGGAAAACGACGGCATGACGGCTGAACTGTTTCTTCGAGGGTCTTGACACTCGCGGGAAAGCGCAATTGCGGCGCGACCACGCCGATCTTTTCATCGGCAAACAGGCTTTTCATTAAACCCGACAAAGAATCGGGCGGCAAAATCGTGTCGGGATTGAGAAAGAGCACGGCCGCGCCTTGGGGCACATGCGCGAGCGCTTGATTGATCGCGGCGGTGAAGCCGACATTCGTTTCATTGCAAATGAGTTGAGGAGCAATGCGTTCGTGAGGATAATCCCGCAAGGCAGTGTCAATTTGTGCGCGCGTGTTGTCGGTGGAAGCGTTTTCGACAAGCAGCAGATGCAAATGTAGTTGCGGCGCCGCAAGCGGCAGCGAAGAGAGACAGGCGCGAATTTGTTGGCCGCTTTGATACGTAACAAGGATGAGGGCGAGTTGAGGGGGAGGAGGAATCACATTTCATTTGGAGTTTGAAGGATTCTGGACGCGGAGCGCGAGAATGAAAGGTGGTGAGACGAAGTTTGAAGCTAAGCCTTACTTTCTCTAGGCTCGCACACTTGGACGACGAACCGATGCTTGGGATGAAGGTTTGCTTTTTTCGGTAATACGCTTCTTGAGTTTTATGGAGGCGTGATTTGGAAAATAAGTCATTGCCTGTTCGGCTTCGCGTGGCACCTCGATCAGGACGAAATAGGAAGCTGGAAAGAGGTAGTCCTCGCCGGTTTCATCAATGATCCTAAGATAATTGCTTCGCGCAGCGGAGGCATCTGGGAGGACTTGATAAATCATTCTAACTTTCAAGTCATCAACATAGCCGCCGTTATTGATGCAAAGCGCAAAGCGCAGATTTGAAACTTGTCGTTTCATCTTTTTAATCCAAGAACCGTTTAATCTTCATTCTCTTTTTGCCAATACCATGTGCTTCATACCAATGCACTTCAGCAAATCGAGTCGTACCATCAACTAAGCTGACAGTAGCTAGACCTTTGAGCTTTCTCCAGCGCCCTCTTCCAAACCGCTCTTGCAGGGAAGTCAATTCTCGAATGTCATTGCCAACCGCAATCGTCTCAATATCGGCAATTTTGCCGATCACTTTGAAATCAGGCGAAAGCACTTCCCACCTCGATAGCTACTTTGAGTATTGTGGGCTTTCTCAATATAACGCGAGAGAATAATAAAGCCAATAAAGTTTTTGCTCTAACTTCACTCCACGCAAATCAATTCGCGCGGCGCGGGCGTCAA
>CAYNDW010000760.1:0-3525 GCA_964395375.1 uncultured Cytophagia bacterium | reverse complement strand
AAACTTGTCGTGCTCAATGCGCCACACCCTGCGGTGATGCGGCAACATCTTTGGCGCAACCTCGCGCAGCTTCGCAAGAGTTGGTACTTTTTTTTCTTTCAATTGCCTCTTCTCCCCGAACAGCGCATGCGCGCGGACCATTGGAGCATTGGCGTGCGGGCTTTGCGCGCGACGGCACGGCGCGGCACATTTACAGAAGCAGACTTCGAACAATATCGGCAAGCCTGGTCACAACCCGGCGCGGCCACGGCTATGATCAATTGGTATCGCGCCATGCTGCGCCGAAGCGCGCGGCTCGATTTCGGTCCGCGCGTGCATGTGCCCACCTTGCTGCTGTGGGGCGCGCGCGACCGCTTCCTCGGCCGCGAACTCGCGCAACCGAGCATCGAGCTCTGCGAGCACGGCCAACTCGTCTTCATGGAAGAAGCGAGCCACGGCCTCCAACACGAAGAACCGCAACGCGTGACCGAAGCGCTGCTGAATTTTTTTGCTGAAGGAATTTAATAACGCTGTGGCGTCGTGCTCTTATTTTCGTTTATTGTCTCCCGCAACAGCGCTTGCACTTTTTCCGCCAAATCCTTCAGTTGATGAAGCTCCGTCAACGCCAGACTCTTTTGCGCATACTCGCGATCTTTACTGCTCACACTCTCCTTACACACGGATTTTGGCTCACCTGATAATCTTCAACCCTTTTATCCCCTTCACCGGACTCAAATCTTTCACAGGCGTTCCACGAAGATAAAGCTCTTTCAAGTTTTCCAAATTGGCAAGGGGGCTGAGATCGGTTACATTCGTATTGCTGATATGCAGGGTTCTCAGATTCACGAGGCTTTTAAGCGGATTGAGGTCAGAAACTTTTAAGCCGTTTGCGTTCAACAAAGTCAAGGTTGGCAAGCTTGCAAGAGGCGAAAGATCGGTAGCCTCTGTGCCATATATAAATAGCCTCTCCAAGGCAGTAAAAGCGGTCAATGGCTCAAGGTCAATGATTTCTGCTCCACCAATATCTATTTCTTTAAGAAAAGTCAAACGCGTGATGAGTCGAAGATCGCTCACCCTCACACTTTTGAGCTTAGGAAGTGTCGATAGGATGCGAAGATCGTTGACTTGCTCATTTGCGATACCTATTTCTGTCAGATTATGAAGGCCAGAGAGAAAATCCAAGCTACTTACTTTTGTACCATCAAGCGTTAGCCGTTCTAACTTCGTTAAATTTTCAAATATATGAGTATCGCTGACCGGCATGTCCCAAACGCCTAATGAAGTGAGATTGTGTAGAGTCGCAATGGGGCTCAGATCAATCTCAAGTGAGCGAATGTCTAAGTCAGTAAGTTTTGCAATCTTCGCGATGGGAATGAGATTTCGGATTTGGGGGCAGTTAGATAAATGTAAATGTTTAAGGCTTCTCAGGTCTACGAGAGGATTAAGGTCGCTGATGCTTTTGCAATTCTGAATGTTCAAAGTCTCTAGATTTTGAACATGAATGAGTGGGTTCAAATCGCGGAGTTGATCCCAAGCATACAAGGACAGAAACTTCAAGTTTGGAAGATGTCGAATTGGGCTGAGATCCGTCAATTGGCTTTTCCAGATTATCAGCCAATCCACATGAGACAAGTGTTCAAAGCCTTCCCATGATGAATGCTCTTCCAACGAAAGCTGTGAACTCAGTTTCAAAACCTCTTGGGCATATTTGAGGCGATCAAACTGCCCCCAACTATATCCGATTGCATCTCTAACTTGCCAGTAATCATACTTATCTCTTGCATAACCCGCGATTGCCTTCATGGCTTTATTGCTACCAATCATCGCCAACACCTTCACGCAACGTCCTGCCTCTGACGCCGCATGCTCCGGGTTGTACGCGAGCAACGTTACTGCCGGATCACCTGCAGCCGCCATCAGTTTGACATCATCCTCATCCTGCGGTGGAAAGAGCGGCGCGGCTTTGTCCAACACGAGTTGCCGCACTTCGGACGCCAATTCCACGCATGTTTCCAAACAAGCAACGGCGATCAAGTAAAGCTGCTTGCAGAGACGCGGGGTTTTCAATTTATCTGCTCTGGTAATCAGTCCCCTCAACAATTTTTCCCGTTCTTTGGGCCGTGCCTCACAAGCGGCCAAAATAATCGTCTCGCGCCATTGATAATCGTGGCCATGCTTGATCAGCACGCCAATGTCGTTTTGTTTGATCGCAGCTTGCGCGGCCAAATATTCCTGAAACGTGCGATGCGTGAAGTCCACGCGCTGCGCGATCGGCTCGCGCAGGAGATTCGCTCGATCCATCAATAAGCGGCGCACACCTTCACCAGTTACACTATCGGGTAAATTCATTTCCGCGCGTTTGCCTTCAAAATGGCTGTCGGCCTCAGCTTGCTCCACGTCCGAATAACCGTTTTTCATGAGCCAATAGGCAAAGCTCTGCGCGAACACGAGCTTTTGCTGGTCGCTCAATTCCGGATAATCGGCTTTCACTTCGATCTTGCGGCCGGCATCGCGGCGGCTCAAGAGCATTTCCACGCAGCCTTTGTACAATTCAATTCGCTCGGCCGGCAAGTTTTCATGGCGCTCGCGATGCAAAGCGCAGATCATGCCGCACAACAGCGGATTATCCGCCAAGCGCCGCAACGGCGGCCGCTGGCGCAATTGCCGTTTGAGATTTCCGGGCAGCGGCTTGAGCGCATTGAGTTCTTCCTCATCGCTCATCGTCTTCGCGAGCGCTTCGTGCCATTGGTCAATGAAATTTTCGATGTGGCTCGGACTCATCGGCTGCAAACTCGTTTCAACAAAACTTTCTTGTTTGATCCACTCTTGCCATTCCGGCCACAACTCCGCTTTCAACGCCGCCGGGCGCGAAGTGACGAGGTAGCGCGCGTGCGGGTAATTGCTCACCAACTGCTGCAAGTGCTCCAGCATGGCCGGGCGTTGCGTGCTCGGCAACTCATCCACGCCGTCAATTAGAACCACGGCGCGGCCATTAGTCAATTGCTCATGCACCCAGCCGCGCGGCATTTGCCCTGCGATGGTGGGCGCAATCAAACCGGGAAACTCTTCGGGCTTGGGAAAATCTTTGTTGACGCGCTCGCGCAGGCGAATGAAGAACGGAACCGTTTTGTTCCAATGCGAGAGCTGCGCCTGAAAATCGTGGCTCGCGGAACGCACGGCCAGCCATTGCAGCAGCGTGCTCTTGCCGGAACCGGCTTGCCCACGCACGATGATCTTGCGCGAGCTTGCTAAAAGGTGATCAATCGGACCGGATTGCGGCGCGATTTGAACCCTGAGAGAATTATCTGGGCCATACAAAATTTCATATCTAGTACTATCGAAGAGGTCTATTTGTTGATCTGATTGATCCACATCAATGGCAACATAAGCAATACTCAAACTCTGTCGCTTGGTCGCGGCATCCATGCGGGCCACACCAAAAAGCTCCATGCGGTCGAGTTGGTGGATGAGGGTTTTGCAATAGAGTCGTTCGAAAAACGCGGCCTCTTCCGTCAGCTACTCTGACGTGGACCCAGACGCCGGGCG
>CAYNDW010000759.1:0-3530 GCA_964395375.1 uncultured Cytophagia bacterium | reverse complement strand
CGAGGAGATCGAAATTAAACTCACGCCGCAGCCGCTTGATGAACGGGAGCACGGAGAGAAACATCGTGAAGCCGTACATGCTCATGCCCACCTTCGGCGTCATGAAATAGCGCGGATGATACACCGTCACGCCTTCGATCTCTTCGCGCGAATGGATGCGCGCATACTGCGCGCGCGCGCCGTGGAGGAACGAGGGATAATACGGCACGGGCGCAACCACGCGCACTTCGTGGCCGCGACGCGCAAAACTACTCATGCGCTCCTTAATGAACACGCCGAGATTGGGCGAAAGATGATTGGGATAGAGCGTGGTGAAGACGAGAACTTTCATGCAATACTATTTTAGGGGAGGAAGCTTCTCCTCATCAATGTCATTCAAAAGGAATCCTTTTGAGCATTGAGCACAGACTTTATCTGAGTTGTTTTTCCAGCGAGTAAAAAGATTCCTTCTGAATGACAAGGCGAGGTGGGTGATAAATGAATCCGCTCTCAGCTTAGAATAAATTTCCTGCCCCAACATTCCAGCATGAGCACGGCCCACAAGTGATAGGCGTAATCGCGCGTGCCGCGTTGATGTTGTTCCCACCAGCGGCGAATCGCGCCCGCTTCCAGCCAGTCGTTCACGAAAGCTTCGCGCGCGAACACGCGGCTTTCAAACTCGGCCTTGAGATCGCGCCGCAGCCATTGCGCGAGCGGAATGGAGAAGCCCATCTTGGGGCGATACAAAATTTCATGCGGCACCAACTCGCGCAACGCTTGTTTGAAAATATATTTGCCCTCGCCGTGGCGCAACTTGTAGCGCACCGGAATCCGCGCGGCATGCTCCATGAAAAGATGATCTAGAATCGGCACGCGCACTTCGAGCGCATGCGCCATGCTCGCGCGATCGACTTTTGTGAGAATGTCGTCCACGAGATACGTCTTCACATCGACGTATTGAATGCGCGAAAGCGGATCCCAATCGCGCGTGCGGTCGAAGTGTGCTTGCATGACGGAGAAGGGATCGTAGTCTTGCAGCGCGCGCCGGAATGCGGGTTTGTAACTCTGCGTTTTCATCGCCGCGTTGAACCAACTCATGGTGTTAAAATAACCGCGCTCCGGGCTGAGCCCAAGATTGGTGAGCATGGTCTTCGCGCGAAAAACTTGCGGCAGCCAATCGGCTTTGGGATAAATTTTACCCAAGGCGCCGAAGAGCGGCGCGCGCAGCGTTTGCGGCATGAAGCCGCGCAAGCGATTTTCCAGCGCATCGAAACGATAGCGGCGATAGCCCGCGAAATTTTCATCGCCGCCATCGCCGGAAAGGCAAACCGTCACATGCTCGCGCGCAACCTGCGAGACATAATACATCGGCACCATCGAAGAATCAGCGAACGGCTCATCAAAATGCCACGCGAGTACGTCCAAGATTTTTGCGGCTTCGGCCTGCACGATTTTTTCGTGCGCATTGGTGCGGTACTTTTGCGCGACCATCCGCGCATAGGGCAATTCATCGAAAGCGGACTCGTGAAAACCAATCGAAGCGGTATTCACCGGCTGCTCGAGCAAGCTTGCCATGGTTCCCACGACCGCGCTCGAATCAATGCCGCCGGAAAGAAATGCGCCGAGCGGCACTTCGCTCATCAACTGCGCGGACACCGATTCGCGCAGCGCCGCGTTGAGGTCGTGCGCCATATCCTCCTGACTCTTGCCGTTGCGCGGCGTGAAATCCAAATCCCAATACTCAAACTCTTCGAGGCCGGCCGCGGAGACGAGAAGGCCGTGGCCGGGACGCAGCTTGCGAATGTTGGCGAAGATAGTTTTCGGTGCGGGAATGTAGAGATAGGTGAAGTAATCATCGAGCGCTTGCGCATCGAGCTTGCGCGCCACGCTCGGGTCTTGCAAGATCGCTTTAATCTCCGAAGCAAAAAGAAACTGCCGCCCGTCCCAATAATAGTGCAACGGCTTGACGCCGATTTGATCGCGCGCGAGAAAGAGTTGCTGCGCGCGCTCATCCCACAGCGCGAACGCGAACATGCCGCGCAAACGCAGCAGCAGATCGCGCCCCCATTGCTCATACCCATGCAGCAAAACTTCCGTATCGGAGTTGGTTTTGAAATGATGCCCGTGCGCCTTCAGCTCGCGCCGCAGCGGGAGATAGTTATAAATCTCACCATTGAAAACCACGACCAGCATGCCGTCTTCATTGTACATCGGTTGAACGCCGGCGGCGACATCGATGATCTTCAAACGTCGGTGCCCCAAGCCCACGGCCCCGCGAAGATGAAAGCCTTCCGCTTCCGGCCCGCGATGCGCAATGGCGTCGGTCATGCGCTGCAGCGTCGCGGCCTCGACGTGCGTGCGCGGATCGACGAAAATTTTGCCACAGATACCACACATAGAATATGCGAATTGAGGGGATAGTGACTATACTAGAGCAAATACGACTTTACTTATTGCTTCTATCTTCCGTTTGTCATTCAGGAGGAATCTTTTTAAGCACTCGGCAATATCTCCAGCGAGTAAAAAGATTCCTGCTGAATGACACGTCGAGAGAAGTTGAGAACAACTCCAGAGTTATCATGCCTCGTCCCGCCAACCTTCCGTTGCAACTGCTCCTGCTCTACGCGGTGTTCATTATTTACGCGACGATCGTTCCTTTTGCGTTCGACACGCCGCCGGAAAGTTTTTCGACAAAGCTTGAAACGCTTCTCGCCGATCCTTTGCAACTCCAAACCAGCCGAGGCTTTTCTTTGACGGACGTCGTGAGCAACGTGCTGCTGTTGCTTCCATTCGGCATGTTGCTCGCGCGCGCGCGTTTGCAATCCCGGCCTTCGGCAAAGCGCATGCACGTGGTGCTATTGGCAACGTGCGTGGGCCTACTGTTAAGCGGGTTGGTGGAGTTTATCCAATTTTTTTCAGAGCGACGGGTGGCTTCCTTGTTGGATTGTTGGGCGAATGCCGCGGGCGCGATGCTCGGCGCGGGCGGCGCAAAATATTATCGCGAACGCCGACTTACTTATTGGCAACGTTTGCTGCGGCCGCGCTTTGCCCAAGCGCCGGAGCTGCGGTTGTTCGGCCTTTATGCCGCGGTGCTCGTGTTCGCGCAACTCATGCCGTTGCATCCCACGCTGGATTTTTCCACGATAAAGAAAACGGCGAAGGCCGCGGACTTCACGTTGCCGCAAACGCCCGCGGCATTGGGCGATCTATTCGGGGAGACGATTCTCTATGCCGGGTTCGCGTTCCTGTGGTTGCGCACGCAGAAGCAGGCGCAACAGACGCGCAGCATCATGCAAGCGATTCTCTTAACCGCCGGCCTCGCGCTGCTGCTGGAATGCGGGCAACTCTTTCTCGTGGCGCATGTGGTGCGTTTGCGCAACCTGCTCGCCGGACTCGAAGGCGGGCTTTACGGCGCGGTGTGTTTTATCCTTTTGCAAATGCGCGTCGCGCGCCAACCGCGAGCCTCGCGCTCTTTATGCGAGCGCAAGCTCATGCTCAATCTCGGCCTCGGGCATTTGCTCGCGTATATTTTTTTGTTGGAATTAAAGCCG
>CAYNDW010000758.1:0-3533 GCA_964395375.1 uncultured Cytophagia bacterium | reverse complement strand
CACGATCTCGGCAAAATCCCGCAAGTGCCCGTTGCACGGCGTCAACTCCGACCAGGTGTTGCAGATTCCGATGACGGGCCGTCCGCGAAAATGATCGTCCGGATAACCCTGATTGCGCAGCCATGAACGATGGACGAAGCCCATCTTATCATTGCCGCCAAACCATTCTTGACTTCTGAGGTTTTTCGTTTCAGTCATTGAAAATGTAGCTCTTGTTTTTAGAGCAAAACTCTCAGTGTGCGGATTTTACGGATTGAGCGGATACTGCCGAGACCTATCCGCATAATCAGCGCAATCTGCTTACAAGATTTTTTTGAGCTGTAGCCTAGCGGCGGGAAATGTTTCGCTAAAAATTCGACTGAACGGCTTTCTCCAGCGGCGCCAATCTCTCCGGATGCGGCGCGCGGGCGCGGATCAAATAGGCTTCGAGCCGGCCGCGCGTTTGGTCGGGTTTGATGGTGGTTTCAATAATGCGCGCATGATCGAGCGCGTTGATGCGATCATTGGCCGCGCGCAACGCATCCATCGAGTTTTTCAAAGCGACGTCAACCGGCATGCGTTCCGGATTCACATCGATGCCGAAATAACCCGTGTAGCTGTGCATTTTCAAAACGTACAAGCCCGCCTCCATCTGCTCCGGCGAAATCACCCCGACATTTAAATCCTGATCGTAATTACCCAGCGGCTGGCTGTTCCAATGCGTGTGCGCCAAACGGCCTTCGGACAGCGGCCAACTGAGCGCGTAGGGCAAATCTTCAAAGCCCATGAGCAAATGGCCGATTTCCGGATTCATGCAGAACAGTTTGTGCCCTTGCTGCAACAGCGCGCGATTTTTTTCATGCTGCAGCATGGCCTCCACTTGATGGCCGAGCAGCACGCCTTCGGGCGTGAGGCCGTATAAAATGCGACCGCGCGGTTCGTAAGGTTTTGGCTCGAAGGCGACGCGCACTCCCGGCACCGCGTCCATCGCTTCGGCAATGCCCTCGGCAAAGCGTTGGCGCATCGCGAGGAAGTCTATGCCAAAGGGATTTTCGTAGCCGTCAATGCCGGCCCAAATAATAGAGAAATCCACCTCGATTTCTTTGGCAAGCTGAAAACATTTCTTCGCGCGCTCCACCGCCACCTTGCGCATTTCGGCGATCGGATTTGAAAGCGAGCCAAACTCAAATTGTTTATCGTAGAACAACAGCGGAATGGCGGTGATGAGCCGGATGCCGGTGTCTTTAACAAAGCTCTGCCAAACGTGCAAATTATCTTCATTGACTTCGTTGGGATAATGCGCCTCCAAACCGGCAAGCCCATACTCTTTCAAGCTGGCCGCGATTTCGAGCCGCTGGTCCAGATTGAGATCGGCTTTGTACTTGTCATGAAACCGGCTGGCGGGCGGCGAAAAAAACCAAATGCCGGCGGAGAATTTTAAATCCAGCTCAAAACTTTTGAGATGCGAAACCAATTCCTCCGGTGTTCGGCGTTTTGCTTGCGCGGTCAAATCTGCAATGGGCATGCTTGCTCCTCGTTCGTTGCCAACTTAATTTTAGTTTGCGATGCTCGTTTCGGGTGAGATTATACCGCGACATTTATGTCGCGGCACTCTGTGTTGCGCTTACAAACTAACTTTTTTTATGCTTGGCTGTGCAGAAAGCTTTCGGCCAGCAGCGCATATAAACGCACGGCGTCTTCCACTTCCGCGAGGGCAATGGATTCTTCCGCGGAATGCGCGAGCGCAAGGTCGCCGGGTCCGCAAACGAGGCTCGGAATTTTCGCTTCGCGCGAAAACAACGCGGCATCCGTCCATGCGGGAAAGGCGGTCAACTCGGCCGGCTTTTGGTAGAGCGCTTCAAATGAACTTTGCGCGGCGCGCACCAGCGCATGATTCGTTGCGATTTCCAACGGCCCATGCACCATCGCGGCCATGCCGCCGGGCACGCGGCGCAGTTGCGTTTGCAAACCGGGCATCGCGAGGCGCACGCGATTCAGCAAATCTTCCAACTCCGCGAATACCAACTCCACGCTTTCCGAAGGCACCCAGCGCCGGTCGAGTTGCAACGTGCAGCGCGCGGCCACGGTGCTCGGTTGATCGCCGCCGTGAATCGTGCCCAAGTTGAGGGAGGGCGCGCCGAGGATCGGATGGCGTCGTTTGTGAAAACGCGGCACGAGCTCTTTATCCAACAATCGCATGAAGCGGCTCGCGGCATTGATGGCATTGCAGCCCTGCTCCGGTGTGCCGCCGTGCGTGGCCTTGCCGTGAAATTCAACTTCCAACCACTCAAGACCTTTGTGCCCGACCGCGATGCGATTGCTCGTCGGCTCGCCGATGACGGCGCCGTCCGCAGTGAAACCGGAACGCAGCAATGCTTCCGCGCCGAGACTTTCCATTTCTTCATCAATCACGGCCGCGAGCACGACTTCGCCTTGCGCAGGCCATTGCAATTCCTTGAGCGCCACGAGCGTCGCGGCCATCGCCGCCACCGCGCCTTTCATGTCCACCGTGCCGCGACCATACATGCGGCCCTCGCGTATCTCCGCGGCAAAAGACTTCATCGTCGTAATCGCATTGGGCGCAACGGTATCGGTGTGGCCGCACAGCACGAGACGTTTGCCTGCTTGTTTGCCGCGCACGGCTGCAATGAGATTCGGCCGGCCCGCCTGCACTTCCGTGATCGCAGTTGCAATGCCGTGTTGCTCGAGATAACGCGCGAGCGCTTGCACCACTTGTTCTTCTTGGCGGGCCAGGCCGACATAACTCGGCGCTTGCACCAATGCGCGTAACAGCTCAACGAGGCCAAGCCGCGGAACGAGGCGCGTTACGTCTTCCAGCGCGCGCTGCATTTTTTCCGAGCGCACGACCGGAGCGGGCGCGGGTTTCGGCGGAGGTTGTTTGGCGCGCCGCGGCTGCGGCGTTTCCGTTTTAATAAAAGGAATTTCGTTCGCTTCGCACCATTGCGCGGCGATTTCGCCATAGCGCGTTTCGCGAAACGCATACCACTGCTCGATAATGCCATAATGATGCAGGCGATCCTTGAAACGGCGAAACGCGCCCGCGCCTTTGATGGCGAAATACATGGCTTCGCGCAAAGTCTCGTCGGTCAACGCCATGCAGAAATCTTCCATCATGCGATATTCGTTGATCTCCACGCGCTCGGGCAATGCGAGAAAATTTTCCGTGCTGAGAATTTCCTTGGCTACCTCGATTTGTGCGCGCTCCCAGTCTTGATATTCTGCCAGCGGCGCGTCAGCTTCCGCCGCCTGAAATTCTTCCTCGGTGATCATATGCACTTCGCCGGTTTGCAGATGGAGGTAATGATGCATTTCCGGCGCAAAGGCCTGCATCGCGTCCACGATCGCGCTGAGTTTGACGGGGTGGGGCATGGCGCTGTTCTTTCGTGCAAGGAGATTGAAAATTTTGAATTGAAAATTTTAAATGCTGTTGCTTTCAAAAACTCATTCACGGCGTCAACACCACTTTACCGATACTCTTTCGCGCTTCGATATAAGCGTGCGCTTCGCTGGCTTGCGCGAACGTAAAAGTGCGA
>CAYNDW010000757.1:0-3553 GCA_964395375.1 uncultured Cytophagia bacterium | reverse complement strand
GATTATGGCGAATGACAAATTGAAGAAGGCCGCGCAAACCAACGCCGGCTGAGAACGACGAACGTTGTTGATGAAAAGCAAAACGCCACTCACTCGTCGAGAGTAAGTGGCGTTTCTTTTTTTGATGAAGTCGTATTCCGTGCCATAGGATTCTGCCACGGCTGGGCCGTGGCATGCTTTGCTATAAAGCCACGGTCAAACCGTGGCTGAACGTTATCGCAAAGCCTCAGATCACCGTTTCAATTTTCCCCACCTCAACGCCGCGATGATTGCGCAACACGACGTTGCGATACTCGGATAATGCTTCCACTTCACTCGTCGAAAGCAGTTGCAATTTTTCGAGCACGGCGATCACAATGGCGGGCACGGCGCGCGCCGCGCCATCCACTACTTTCACGGCGAGCCCCATCGGCGTCGGCACATCGATGCCGAGACATTGAATCCCCTCCGCGCCCACCTTCGCAATGATGCGCCCGTGCGTGACCCGCATGAGGTCCGTATCAAAGCGGCCCTCGCCCGCAATCATCTCCGGATTGCGCGCATAGGTGAGCACGATGCGTTTGGGTATGTCTTCTTGCGAGGCCATGAGCTTGGCATACATGAGCGCCATGTTATAAAGCGGCAGCGCATAGTTCGGCGCGCTACAGCCGTCAATGCCGAGGCGAACACGATCTTCCGGCAGTTCCGTCCAATCCAATATGGCTTGCAATACCCGTTGTTGATGCGGATGATCGAAATCAAGATAACTCGCCAGCGGCAATCCGCGATTGATGCAAGCGGCGAGCATGCCCGCGTGTTTGCCCGAACAGTTATTGTGCAAGACCGTGGGCTTTGCGCCGCTCGCCGTCATTAAGGCCGCGACTGCCGTCCCGAGCGGGACGTGTACGCCGCATTGCAACATACTTTCGGGGCAGCCGCTTTTTTGCAAGATACTCGCGACCGCATTCACGTGACGCGCTTCGCCGTTGTGGCTCGACATGGCCACGGCCATTTCCACTTCGGAGAGATTGAAAATCTCCGGCACCGCATCTTCATAAAGCGGCAGCGCTTGAAACGCTTTGGCCGCGGAGCGAATGTACGTAATGAAGTGCGGCGCGCCGAGGCTGAAAACCGTGTTGCCATTCAAACCATCGACCACGACGACGTGGCCATAGTGCTGGCTTTCAACGGTATTGCCGCGCGTGAGATTGGCTAAGAGAACGGACATGATATGTTGTATTCAGAATTTGTTTGATTCACGGCTTGTAGTAATGCCCTCAGGCATTTTCATTTTATGGGCATTCGACGCCTGAAAACGTTACTACGAACGCATGCGCAACCGCCGACTCGAAAACATTACCTCATCAACGCCACCATATCGCGCACTGCGCGCTCCATGCCCACCATCACCGCGCGCGCAACGATCGCATGGCCGATGTTCAGCTCTTCGAGCTGCGGCGTCTCCACGATCTTGCGCACGTTTTGATAATTCAAGCCGTGGCCCGCGCTCACCCCGAGGCGCAGCTTCGAAGCGACTATGGCCATCGAGCGAATCTTATCCAGCTCTTCGTTGATCTTCGCCTCGCCTTGCGCGTGGGCGTGCGCATAGCCGCCGGTGTGAATCTCGACATAGTCTGCGCCGATACGCGCCGCGGTTTTAATTTGCTGAATGTCCGCGTCGATAAAAATGCTCACGATAATATCGTGATTGTGAAGATTGTTGATCGCCTCGGCCAGATACTCATGATTCGTAACCACATCGAGGCCGCCCTCGGTGGTCACTTCCTCACGGCGTTCGGGCACGAGCGTGACCATGTCGGGCACGACCTCCGTGGCGATGCGCACCATCTCATCCGTGGCCGCCATTTCCAAATTGAGATGCGTCTTCACAATCTCGCGCAACAGATAAAGATCTTTGTCTTTAATGTGGCGGCGGTCTTCGCGCAAATGGCACACGATGCCGTCCGCGCCCGCCATCTCCGCCGCAATCGCCGCGGCAATCGGATCGGGCACGCGATCTTTGCGCGCTTCACGCAATGTGGCAACATGATCAATGTTCACGCCTAAACGAATCATTCATTCCTCCTGGCTAACGCTGGTTGTGGTTAAAGAAGTAGCTCTATTTGGCTCTTCGTAGCCACGCCCCCTGGTGGGGCGTTATTGCAGCCAAGCAATTCGTTATTGCGACAATGCCCCACAAGGGGGCAAGGCTACGAAGTTAGGGCAACAACGCAGTTGCATGCATGTGCGGTCGCAGCAATTGTTCGATCGTAATGAACTCGAAGCCGCGTTGCTGCAACGCGGGCACGATCTCCTGCAAAGCTTGCAGCGTAACGGGGTATTGATGGCCAATGCCAACAGCCGTGCCGCGTTGTTCTGCGATCTCCGCGAGCCGCCACACTTTTTTGCGCACGGCTTCCAACTCTTCGACGCTGTCTAGAAACGTATCGTTCAACACCGCGTCGAGTCCGTTGGCCTTCGCGAGCGTGAAAGCTTTGGTCGCTTCAATCGTGCGGCTGTCTAAAAAAAAATAATTCGTGCCCTGCAGTTCCTCAAACAGAGCCTGCAGCAGCGCCTCGTCTTGCGTCGCGCGCGAGCCCATGTGATTGTTCATGCCCACGGCATAGGGCAACAGCGCTCGCGCTTTGCGCACGCGGCTGCGAATCTCTTCCGCGGACATGCCCACGCGCAGCTCATAGCCGTTCGTTTCGACTTGCTTCTCCATCGCCTCCATCGGCATATGCACGATCACGGTTTTGCGCAAGCGCTCGAGTTTGCGCGCAATGTTTTGTGAATGCGGCAGGCCGGGGATGATCGCATAGGTTATGGCGAAGGGCAGATTGATGAACTTTGCAACCGCGGCATTATCGTGATGCCCGAAGTCATCGATCACAATTGCGATCTTGCCTTGCGTCTTCGGCGGCGCGGCTTCGGAGAGCAAACGAATCGTGCCCAACGTTTGCGCATTGCGCGCATATGAAAATTCCATTGCGCTGCGCCGCGATTGCTGGATGGTCGCATCGTTTTCGCGCAGGCATGCAATCAGCTTTTGCTGCAGTAGCGCGGCATTCAGGCCGCGCGGCACGCGCACCGTGCGCGTCGTTCCGCGTTCTTCTATCCCCGTGAGTTGAATGCCGAAATCATGGAGCACACGGTCGGTCGCCAAACGCAATTGTTCCGCGGGAGAAAGTTGTTTGAGCGGGAGTTTGTTTGTAAGAGGCGTTCGGTCGGGCTGCGGCTGCGCGTCAAAATATGAATCCAATGCCAACAGCAGAATCAAATTGAACACGAACACGGCGAGCAACGCCTTCTGCCATTCTGGAAAATTCTCGTCGGAGTTTTCACGGAAGCGACGCGCAAACTTGGCGAGGCGCTTTTTGGGGCGGTGGAGATATTTTTTCAATCCGGGCTCGTCCACTGGTTTCATCGCACGAATGCGGCTTTGAGCGTGCTCCAGGTTTGCGCCTGGCCGGTCGCAAAATCCGCCCAGCGATAGATCGACCATTCGCCGAACTGATCTTTGCGCAGCCAAAACCGCAACTCGCCGCGCACAAGGCCGGGCACGCCGGTGCTT
>CAYNDW010000756.1:2969-3567 GCA_964395375.1 uncultured Cytophagia bacterium | reverse complement strand
TTGCCTGCAGACAAGATGTCTGCGCTACGATTTCCACCAATAACTGAGGCATTACGGTGCTTCAAAGGATTCCTGCTGAATGACAACGAGAGGAGGTGGCTGCTTCCCTTATTTCACGCGCCTTTCTTCATGCTGTCATCCTGTAAGGAACTTCTCTAGCAACAAGCATTCTACCGCGTGCGAGGGAAGGTTCTTACAGAATGACAAATCCAATAGTTGTCGAATTACTCAACGGAGGAGCAAATGAAAACCGTTTCAAGCACACTGTTCGTGGCGGCGCTGGCGTTGCTTGGTTGCCAACAACAAGCAAGCGACGAGGCGCTCAAAGCCAAGGCGAAAGAGCTGGCGCAGAAGTTCATCATTATCGACACGCACGTGGACGTGCCGTATCGTTTGCGCGAGAAGATGGAAGACATTTCCGCGCGCACGGCAAGCGGCGATTTCGATTACGTGCGCGCCAAAGAAGGCGGGCTGAACGCGCCGTTCATGTCGATCTACGTGCCTTCGAGCTATGAAAAGAACGGCGCGAAAGCGCTCGCGGATACGCTTATCGACATGGTGGAAAAAATCACGACCGGCGCGCCGGACGAGCTCGTCG
>CAYNDW010000756.1:0-2959 GCA_964395375.1 uncultured Cytophagia bacterium | reverse complement strand
GGACAAATTTGCCATTGCAAAGTCCGTCGCGGAGGTGCGCGCGCAATTCGCGCAGGGGTTGGTCTCGTTGCCCATGGGCATGGAGAACGGCGCGCCGCTCGAAGGCAGCCTGGAAAATCTCAAACACTTTTATGAGCGCGGCATTCGCTACATCACGCTCACGCACGGCAAGGACAATCACATTTGCGATTCGTCTTACGACACCACGCGCACGTGGCAAGGCCTCAGCCCATTCGGCAAGGAAGTGGTGGCGGAGATGAATCGCCTGGGCATCATGATCGACGTTTCGCACATTTCTGACAATACGTTTTATCAAGTGCTGGAGCACACGAAAGCGCCGGTGATTGCCTCGCACTCCTCTTGCCGCTTCTTCACGCCCGGCTGGGAGCGCAACATGGACGACGAGATGATCAAACGTCTCGCGCAAAACAACGGCGTGCTGCAAATTAACTTCGGCTCTTCGTTCATCAGCGATTCGTATCGCAAGACCGAGGAAAAGTTGTGGCAGTATTTTGAAAAAAACAAACTCAACCCCGGCAGCGAGGAAGGCAAGGCATATGCGAAGAAATTCAAAGAAGAGAACAAGCTGGATTTCGCGGACATTTCCGAAGTAGCGGCGCATATCGATCACGTGGTCAAACTCGTGGGCGTTGATCATGTGGGCCTCGGCTCGGACTTCGACGGCGTGGGCGATTCGCTGCCCAAAGGCTTGAAGAGCGTAGCGGATTTTCCCAACTTGATTGCAGAGTTATTGAAGCAGGGATATTCGGAAAGTGACATTGAAAAAATTTGCGGGGGAAATACACTGCGGGTGTGGTCGAAAGTGGAAGAAGTTGCGCAGCAGTTGCAAGCGAGCTACTAAACATAAGCCACGGAATCACACAGGGGAAATACAAGAAAATGTTTGATTGTTTCCGTGGCTTAAATTCTAACTCATCCCAAAGAAATTATTTTGCACGCTTCGCATATCACGCTTGCTGACTGTAAATAATAACTGTAGGCTCCGAGCATGATTTTGCAATAAAATATAATTTTCAACTACTGCTCAAAGGAATTTCACATGTCTTCAAACGCGACTTTATTGTTGATCGGTGTTTTTGTGGCGGCGATAGGGTCACTATTAGGCGCTCTGATAGTCCAGCTCGCTACAAAGCGGGTTGTAAAATTTAAACCAAAATACAAAACAGCTTACGAAGCTGCTTTCTTAGGTTACTTGGGCTCGTTTACTACAGGATTCCTTATCAGCTTGTTTGGTGGGATACTAAATAGTGAATCAACAGAGAAAGTTTTGACTTTGACGATGGTCGTCAGTTTTTTCGTTTCTTCAGTAATTTATGGCCTAATCATTAGTCATCCAAATACTGGGCCGATTGGCTTTAGTAATGGATGCAAGATTTCTCTTGTTCAACTGATTATTGAGCTGATCGTAGTCGGTGTTATTATGATCGTTTTCTTATTACCAGTCTTTTTCTTGTTTCCGAGATAGTTAGTCGTATTGTTGTATCTCTCACAAGTTATTTACTCATGCTTGAACAATGATTTTCTTATGTTTTATCGGCAACCATCACATTCTTCAGTGAATAATTGAAAGCCGAGAATTCGGTCGATCACCCCTTGATGTTTTCAACCATTACACCTAAGAGCCTCGCAAATTCTCCTGATTTTTTCAGAACGGCGTTGATCGCCAATCCAAAATTGACATAGAAGCTTCACCAACTTCCCGAAGCGCCGCCGCCGGAGAAGCTGCCGCCCCCACCGGAAAAACTGCTGCCCGATGACGAAGAACGACTCCAAGATGAGCCGCTGCTCCATGAACCGCCGCGTCCGCGTTTGATTTGCGAGCCTGCCCACTTTTTTGATAATTTTTCCCCCGTTGCTTTCCCGGCCTTGCTCACGCGCATCCAAATTTTGATCGCGCCCACGACGATTACATACAGCCCAAAGAGAATGCCTCCTCCCACAACACCGAAGCTCACCATCGGAAACGCCAACCAAAAAGGCATAAGAAAAAAATAGAGCAACCATCCTGCGCCGCCGCCGGTGACAATGCTGATGACGGTGAAGACGCCGACCACGAGGAGGAAGATGCCGAAGAAGATGAGGCGAAACTTCCAATCCGGCGCGGAGGAGCTTTCATCTTCGACTGCGAGGTATGCGCCGCGAATCGCCGCGAGTATTGCATGAACGCCGTCGCGCACGCCTGCTTCGTAATTGCCTTCTTTGAAACGCGGCGTGATTTCATTGCGAATGATGCGGCCGCACGTGAGGTCCGGCAAGTTGTCTTCGAGACCGTCGCCCACTTCGATGCGCATCTTGCGGTCGTTGCGCGCAATGAGCAGGAGCACGTCGTTATCTTTGTCCGCGCGTTCGCGTTTCCACTAATGATGATTGGCCACGAGCCGAACCGCTATTTCTTTTTATTGTTAATCTTCTTGTGCGCGGCGTGAATCTTTTTCCATTTCGACTTCTCTTTCAACTCGGCCATGAGATCGTTCTTGCGATGTTGATAGGCCATTTCTTTTTGCAGTTTGAAATAGTTGTCATACCGGCGTTGGTCGAGCGCGCCGCTTTCCAGGGCCGCGCGGACCGCGCAGCCCGGCTCCGCGAGATGTTTGCAATCGCGAAAGCGGCATTGCTCCGCGAGCGCGAGCAGATCTTCAAACGTGTCGCCCAAGCCTTCGCCGCTGCCCCACAGTTGCAGTTCGCGCATGCCGGGCGTGTCCATCAACAAGCCGCCGAACGGCAGCGCGATCAACTCGCGATACGTCGTGGTGTGGCGTCCGCGCGAATCATTAGCGCGCACATCGTTAACTTTCTGCCGGCCCTCGCCCAACAATTGATTGATGATGGTCGATTTGCCCACGCCCGAAGAGCCGAGCAATGCGCCCGTGGTGCCCAGCCCGAGATACGGCCGCATCGCCTCCACGCCTTCGTTGCCGAGCGCGCTCATCATAAGAAT
>CAYNDW010000755.1:2940-3572 GCA_964395375.1 uncultured Cytophagia bacterium | reverse complement strand
CGCCGCCGAACATCGAGGGCGTGAAGTGTTTGCTGATGGCGTCGAGCATGATGAGGCGCGGATTCTCCGGCTCGAGTTGCAACGCCTTGCTCATGGCCGCGCTCGATTTGGCGCCGAGCGTCATGCCCAAAAGGAAGTTCGTGCTGATTTGTTGCCCATAGCAGCTCGCGAGCAACGCGTGCGCCTCGGCGAATTTGTCGTCCAATTTGACTGCGGCTTCGAGGTGCGCGACCGCGTCGTCCAAATACTTCTCCATTTTGTCGCCGGCGTTCTGCTCGCGTCGCGCATAAGCCGAAGCGTAGCGATAGTCGCAATAGGCGATGTAATAACGCACCAGCGCTTCATGTTGCTTGGCGGAGAGCATACGCTCGAAATGCGCGCGGGCTTTGAACAAATCCGCAGCGGTCTCTTGTTTCAGCGCGGCCTCGATCATGACTTTGCCGGAGTGAATCAGCTCTTCCACGGATTGCGCGTGCGCGGAAAGCGCGACGCAGAAAGATAACAGAACGAGTTTTAAAAAGCGAGGCATGACTTTTCCTTTCAAGATGGTTTGAGAGTGCTAGTTTGATTTCTTGTTTGCTTCTTGCTGCTTCTTGTTGCTTCTTGTTCCCAAACTCTGTTTGGGAACATAA
>CAYNDW010000755.1:0-2840 GCA_964395375.1 uncultured Cytophagia bacterium | reverse complement strand
TTGCAAACGAAACTTTGTTTCGAGGTCGCTCCACGAAATCTGAAACAGAGTTTCAGCAGCAAGCGCGTTCCCAAACGGAGTTTGGGAACGAGAGTATTTCTTGTTTGCTTCTTGCTGCTTCTTGTTCCCAAACTCTGTTTGGGAACATAATTGCAAACGAAACTTTGTTTCGAGGTCGCTCCACGAAATCTGAAACAGAGTTTCATCAGCAAGCGCGTTCCCAAACTCCGTTTGGGAACGAGAGTAACGAGAGGTGCCGAGAAGCACGAGAAGGCGAAGCGGTAACTCTGAGCCTCAACGCTTCACCAGCCGCAACCGTTGCGGGCTACTCTTGGGCACGCGCTGAATAATTTTTCGCGCTTCAAGATCGAGCTTCACGGTGGTGACGTACCACATGATCGAGCCTTCGAAGCGTCCGGCGAGCTTGTCTTGCATCGCATGCAACGCAGAAATGATCGCCGCGCGCATCATCTCATACTTCGCTTTATCGATACGCACGGGCTGTTTGTTTTTGTCGGGATGTAAAGCCAAGTTTTTTTCTTCCACAAGCAAACTCGCTTTGTTGATTGACTCACGCCACAGCCACCAGCCAACGCGCGCTAAAGCCGGCGAAGACCAAACAGCCAATGACGGCCCAGGCAATGCCCTCGCCGTCTTGGTTTTGGTAATGCCGCATGATGCCGTTGTAGATCGACCACGCACAGGCGAAGGTGCCGGCGAAGTGCGCGACTTTGCCGTGCAGTGGCTCGAAGCCCGAGGCTAAAAACCACCAATAACAAAACAACTGCATGGCGAGGATAAAGCGGTTCAGTTTTAACATGTCGACCTTCCTTCTTGATTGAGTGCGTTCATGCTTTCTTGTAATGCGGTTGACAAAGTTCCATGGCAAAGTTGCCGGGCATTTTGAATGCGCAGCTAAAGCCTATGCTCCATGCGCTACGCCTTCGGCTCTTCGCCCTTCGCGCCTTCATTGCAACAGCGTCGTGGTCACGCCGAAGTAGATGAAGCGCTGATAGTTCGTCGTGCGCGGCGCGCGCGTGGAATAATCTGCGGAGTATTCGTAGCCCAACACATTCGCGCGGTTGAGCACGTTGGACACGGCGAGATAGAAGACGGCCATGTGGCCTTTACCATAGGGCAGATAATAACTCAATGAAGCATCCAAGCGTTGGAAAGAGGGCAGTCGTTCGGAATTGATCGGGCCTTCAAGCGGTTGATAAAAGCCGAACGCTTCATTGCGAATCGCGCCGATAATTGGAGTGATGGGGCGGCCGCTCGCATAACGATACGTCAAGCCGCCGCTGAGAAATTGAATCAAGCGCACTTTGCCCACGAGCGTGAGATTGTGCGTGATGTCAAACGAAGAGGGCGCGTGTTCATAAAGATAGCGGCCACCCACGTCGCGCGTTTGCAACCGGCGCGAGCGCAAGAAACTATACGCGAGCCAGCCGTTGATGCGTGTTTGCAAGAAAGCGCCGTGCTTCACGAAGAGATCGAGGCCGCGCGCAGAGCCTTCGCCGCGATTGGCATATTCAAAATTATTATCTCGAAGAACGAGGCGTGCGTAAGGCTTGTAATAGCCCTCGACCCGAAGTTGCGTTTGGCCGCGTTGATGCTCAAGCCCGAAGATGAAATGCTGCGCGCGCTGGGAGTGCAAGTTCGGATTGCCGGTGGCTTGATTGAACAAATACGGCTGCGGGAATTGCTGATATATGCCCCACGCCAAGCGCGCGTTCGTGTGTTTGGAAAAATCATAACGCAACGAAGCGCGCGGATCGACGGTGGCTTCATCCGCAAGGTTGTGATGATCGGCGCGCACGCTCATGCCCGCAGTCCAGCGCCGTGACAACTGCGTTTCCCAATCCGCATAAGCGCCGGCGCGCTGCGCGGAAAATTTTTCGTCGAGGTGATAGACCTCGGCGTTAGGATCGAGCACGTTGTCATTTTTAGGCACCGTGCCGAGAAAGCGATTCGTCACGCGCTCGATTTCATAGCCCCAAGCGAAACGCGCGCGTTTGCCCAACTCGCGCTCCGCGTCGAGACGCCATTTGAACGTATCGTCGCGCGGCTGCAAATTGAGATTGCCGAGGCTGCGCTTCGTGTCATAGCGATTGAGCGAGAGGCTGGACTTGATGAGCCAATTCCGCCACGCTGCGCTCCATTGCAAGTTGTGCAGTTGATTCGTCTCTTCGCCTTTGTACACACCCGCGAACGAAGGCTCATCCACATGCACGCCGATGCGATTGGTCTCTGCATAGTTGAAGAATTTGAGCCGGCCCGTCGGCGAGTATTGATAGATCACACTCAAATTGCCGTCCACGCCGCGCGGCGTTGTCGTGAACTCCTCGCGTTGTCCGTTCAAACGAAACATCGCATCGGTCGAACTGCGATTGCCGGAGAAGCGCACGCCGAGCTTGTTGGGAATCACATTGATTTGCGCGCCCACGGAGGCCGCGGCCAAACCGAGATTCAAAGTATAAGAAGAATTTTCGGGAAGGTTCTGGCTGTCCATCGCGAGCACGCCGGAGAGCGCATTGCCATAACGCGCCGAAAATCCGCCCGAAGAAAAGAACGTGCCGCTCACGAGAAAAGGAGAAATGGTGCCGAACACGCCGCCGGTCGGTGATTCATATTTGTAGGGATGCACGACTGTGGCTTGATCGAGTAAGGTCACGGTCTCGCTCACATCGCCGCCGCGCACGAACAGGCCCGAGCCTTCATCGACCATCGCGACGCCAGGAAAAGTTTTGATAGCGAGAAAAATATCCGCGGCCGCGCCGGGCGTGGTAACGACTTCCAGGCCGCGCAACGTCACGCCCTTGCCCTCGTCGCCCGTGGTG
>CAYNDW010000754.1:0-3583 GCA_964395375.1 uncultured Cytophagia bacterium | reverse complement strand
TTTTCGAGCATGCCGGTCGCAACGAGGAATTAAACAGCGCGTATTTCCCTTTTACCTGGCGAGTGAAACAGGCATTGCGACAACACCGCGAGAATGACCTGAAAATCACCTATGCGCAAACGAGCCAAAAATGGGGATACAAAGTGATCTTGCCACGTTATCTCATGGACAAGCTAGTTTTGGATTTGAGCTATGCCTTAGGAGATATAGCCGCGCCCAGCCTTTGAAAAGTTTCTGCACAAACCTGCCGATCTCTTATGCAAGAACTCTTGCTGCTCGCAGAGCTTAAAGCCATCACCGAAGAGAGCAAAAAACGCGGGATAAAAATTTTTGTAATTGGGGCATTCTGTGTCAAGGCATATGATTGTTTAGTTCGCGAATCTTACGACCTTGATCTGGGAATAAAGAGCGAGGCCTTTGAGCCGCTAGCCGCGCTTTTGAAAGAGTTGGGATATTCCGTTTGTCCGAGAGATATCTGGGTGACTGCCGAAAAGCAGAGCGGCGACGAGCAGATTGCCATTCATATTGCCGTAGATGAAATCTTGGATGTGAATTCACAAAATCGTTACCCGCTTCGCGATGAGGAAGCGGTTCTTCGTCGGTATGCCGGACAAAATCTCCAAGTCCCGGCTTTATCCTTAAGCGGGTTATTGATCACCAAGCTTATCGCTTTTCGAGAAAATGATATTGTGGACGTTGTTGCAATCTTAATAGAAAAATTTGATGACTTGAATTCCGAAGAACTCTATGAGAAAGTCTCGCGATCACAAAATTTGCCGGCCGTTCATCGCCGCTTGATTGATCTGCTCGATCTGTTCGAAACCGACGAGATCGACGGTATTTGGTTTGTGCGTTTGAGGCAAACTCTCCCAACCGAGGTGAAGGCGGGCTTGATCGAAAAAATCAAAAAGATTATAGATTTCTTTTAGGGCTGTATATCTTTTTTCGTTTAATATCATATTCTCACCACCCACCAACCAACGGAGGAGGTACCCGCATGAGTGATCACAGCGGCGATCGTGAAGCTTGGGCTTCTCGTCTCGGTTTGATTCTCGCCATGGCCGGCAACGCCATTGGTCTCGGCAATTTTCTGCGCTTCCCGGTGCAGGCCGCGCAAAACGGCGGCGGCGCGTTTATGATTCCTTACTTCGTCGCGCTGCTCTTGCTCGGCATTCCGCTCATGTGGGTGGAATGGGCCATCGGCCGCCGCGGCGGACAATTCGGTTACGGCACTTCCGCCGGCGCGTTTGGCGCGTTGATGAAAACCAAAAGCAGCGCGAAGTTCGCGAACTATCTCGGCGCGTTGGGTATTTCGATTCCGCTCGCCTTCGCGATCTACTACAACTACATCGAGTCGTGGACCCTGGCTTATAGCGTCTTCTCCGTGACCGGCAGTTACTTCGGCATTTCCGACACGGCGAGCATGACCAGTTTCCTGCGCAGCTTTCAAGGCCTCGAAGTAAGCGAGCACTTTTCGGGTTTGGGCACGGCGTTCGTGTTCTTCTTCATCACGCTGGCGCTCAACGTGTGGGTGCTCTCGCAAAGCGTGGCCCAGGGCATCGAACGTTTGGCCAAGATCGCGATGCCCACTCTGTTCGTGTTCGCGTTGATCCTCGTCGCGCGCGTATTCACGCTGGGAACGCCCGACCCCAACGTGCCGGAGAACAGTGTGTACAACGGCTTCGGTTATTTGTGGAATCCGGACTTCAGCCAAATCACGCACGCAAGATCGTGGCTCGCCGCGGCGGGACAAATCTTTTTCACGCTCAGCATCGGCACGGGCTCGATTCTGACTTACGCCAGCTACATGAAAAGGAAAGACGATCTCGCCCTCACCGGATTGACCACTTCCATTACCAACGAGTTTGCCGAGGTGATTTGCGGCGGCTCCATTGCCATTCCGGTGGCCGTGGCGTTCTTCGGCATCGCGGGCACAACCGAGATCGCGCAAGGAGGTTCGTTCAATCTCGGGTTCATGGCCATGCCCATCATCTTTCAAAAATTGTCGAACGTGCAAGTGTTGGGGCAGATTTTGGGAATGATGTGGTTCGTGCTACTTTTCTTTGCCGGCATCACTTCCTCGGTCGCGCTGTGCTCTCCGGCGATGTCCTTCCTGCAAGATCAAATGAAGATGACGCGCAAGCAAGCGGCATTGGTCGTGGGCGCGATTCTGCTCGTGTGCGGCTTGCCGGTGGTGCTCTTCCTCGGCCACGGCTTTCTCGATGAAATGGATTTCTGGGCTGGCACCTTCGGCCTCGTGGTGTTTGCGATGATCGAAGTCATACTCTTCGGATGGGTCTTCGGCATCAAACGCGCGTGGGCGGAGATCAACGAAGGGGCGGATATCAAAATTCCGAAAGTGTTCCGCTTCATCATTCAATACGTCACGCCGATTTATCTCATCGGCCTGCTCTTCGCGTGGGGCGTGCAAGACGGCCTTCCGGTTTTGTTGATGGAAGGCAAGCCGGCCGCGGATATTCCGTACCTCTGGGGCGCGCGTTTGATGATGGTCGGCTTAACGGTCGTCGCGGTCATTCTCATTGCGCGCGCATACAAACGCGGCATCATTCGCGATGAAGTCGTCGCGGACCTGCGTTAAAAAAACTCGGTGATTGAAGCTAGAGGATGGAGATTAGAAGATCGCTAAAGCTAACGCCTCTTCGCGATCTTCAATCTTCTCTCCTCGATTATCATACTTTAAAAATGGAGAATGAACATGAATGAACTCGGCTTAAACGCCGGCGGTTGGACTTTTATTTCCGTCGCGTGGATTGGCATCCTCTACACCACGATTTTCTGCTTCAAACGCGTCTTGGGTTCGCAAGAGAAGAAGTAGCAGAAAGCACAGCAGCATAAAACCAAACGGCCTGCCCGAGTATGACGTAAAAGCTCGCGGCAGGCCGTTTTATTTTAATGTGCCTTTCTGAAGCAAGAAAGATTCCGTTGGCAATCTTGTTTGCGCTCTTTATATTCTTGTGTTGCGATTGGAAACAAAATCTTGCGAGGAACCATTTGGGCTCTAGCAAAGAAATCACCCGTACCGTTCGGTTTCTTCGTTATCTCAGCGATATAGATCGATGGCGCCGACTTCATCATGCCAAGCAAGGCGCTATTATCGGTTTCGCGGTTCAATATGAAGCCTTCATCGCTGGTGATTGGCGACCCATCGTGCGCTATGACACGGCACACGGTTTTGCGCATCGCGATTTGCTTCATCACGACGGTACGCAAGAGAAAACCTTCATCGCTTCGGGAGATTATGGACGAACTTTGAAAGCGGCAGAGACTGACATAAAACAAAACTGGCAACGCTATCGCAACGCCTATGAAAAGGAGATGAAAAAATATGACCCGTGAGGAAGCAGTAAACAAAAATTTAGAGCTGTCTTTTGAATTTGACCGCTATCTCTTCGAGCACCCCAAGTTTGCCGAGAAGATCCCGGACAACGCTTTGGTCGTATTGCTTCCACAGTATGATGAAGAGCTTCGTGAGTACAATTTAAAAACTGCACACGAGAACCATGAGCCTGAGCAGCAACTCGTGTTAGTGGAAATCGCATCCTTAAAACCGCAGAAGTCGCGA
>CAYNDW010000753.1:0-3586 GCA_964395375.1 uncultured Cytophagia bacterium | reverse complement strand
AATCGCGAGGGCCGACCGATGAATTTCTTCCATGCGTTCAAGCTCGCCTTTTGGTGTGAATTGCTCGGCGGCGAAGCGCGTGCAAGCAATGAAACTTTGGCCGCGGAGTTTTTCGATTTTAATGCCGTGCCCGCGTTATCGGCGCACCGCACGAACCCGCGCCACCTCGCCGAAGTGCGCGCGCATATGCGCGATCCCGGCCGCGCCACAGCTTTTGATTGAGGATGCAACCTTTTTATTTGTGACGCGGTCTAAAGAACAGAATTCCCTTAGAACAAAACCTCTTGACCGTGGAGCATGTTATGTTGCAAAAAGGCCTGTCCAATCGCCCCTCTTGTGCCGTCGCGCTGCTCCTCCTCGCTGGAAGTCTTGTGCTCAATCTGGTTCGGGGAGAAAATATTTTGGCGGATATGAAATGGGGAGCAAACGCGAGGAGTTGGAGAGAACTTTCGTGTTATGCCGAACGAGCCGCTGGCCACATGCAGAGCTTTTTCGAAGAGACCGTCCTGGGGCCGCCGCGTGATTATGGCTGTAAAAGAAGCGGTCGCGAAGTGGTGGAAATCAGGCGGCCGCGCGCGGAACAACCAAGGCAAAAGCCGAGAGTCCCGGCAATCTAACCCGCCTTGATCTCCTTCCCCAATAACACAAACGGTTTGCCCAGCACGTGCGTGAGAAACACCACGCCATGCTCCGTGCCCGAAAGTTTGAGTTGACGCACGAGCGCCTCCGGCTCCAACGGCGAGCCGCGTTTTTTTATCGTCACACTTCCTACCTGCAAGGCGCGCAAGCGCTCCCGCAATTTTTTTAGATTAAAAGGCAGCACTTCAGTGAGCGCAAACGCGCGTGCAAACGGCGTTGCGACCAATTGCGCGCTCGTGAGATACGCGATGTCTTCGTCAATTTGATACGCATCGAGTTGCGCGGCCAAGGTCTTGACCAATCCCGCGCGCAGAATTGCGGGATCGGGTTCATAAAGATACGCGCGCGGCGCCGAACAACGCGAGACCTCTTCTTGTTGGGTTAGCGTCTGTCCGCCGGGCAGCAAAGTCGCGCGGGGCGTCGCGGTTTTGCATGCGCCAAACCACAACACACACTCCTTCAACTCGCCCGCCACGGAAATAAACTCCACTTCGCAATCATAGTTTGCAATTTCACGCAGCGCAACCGCCGGGGAAATTTTCACGGCCAGCGCTTGGAGTTGTGGGAGCCACGTCTTAATCAGCGACAATCGTGGCTCGTAATCTTCCACGGAAAATTTGCGCCGGCCTTCCACGCGCCGGCCGGGATCGAAGAACAACGCGTCGAGGCCGGGTAACGTTAGTTGCATAATGTCCGCTAGTAGGAATTGCGCGTTCGCATGCACGCCATAGGCGGCGAGATTTTGTTCGGCCATTGCCAAGCGGAGCGCGTCCAAGTCGGCCGCGAACACGTTATGCTTTGCTGCGAGTGCAATGCTATCCCCTCCCGCGCCGCAGCCCCAATCGCCGATCGTGGCAAATTCCGCGAAGCGTTGCGCGCGATATCGCGAGACCGTTTCGCCCGAAGCTTGTTCCAACGCTTCGCGGGTGAAATACATCTGCTCGGCTCGGGTAAATTTTGCACGCGCTTTTTGGCGCAAAATAAGCGTCTCCAGCGCGGCTTTAGACAACTCGGCGTCGAACTTTTTTTGCAAGCGAGTCAGGCAAGAGAGAAAAGTTGATTCGGTGGGAGCAAACTCCGCAGCGATCGCCAAAGCTGCTTTTCCGTTGGGTGAGAGGAGAACTTCAAACGTGGCGAGGGTCATACGAAGAGTGTGTCTGAATTATTATTCCGAGCGAAATATAGGTTACACTTTCCCGCCGGGCCTGTCATTCAGCAGGAATCTTTTTACGCGCTGGAGATATTGCCGCGTGCTTAAAAAGATTCCTACAGAATGACAGTTTTAAAGAGTGCGCGATAATGATTGCGCATTACCGAGTTTGCTCGGCAGACTTCATCAAGCGTCACTACAAACGAAGCGCGCTTACGGAAAAATGCCCAACTCCAAATAGCTCACGGCCACTTTGTTGATCGCGTTGATGAACGCCGCGGTGCGCAGGTCGATTTGGTTGCCGTGCTGCTTTTGAACTTCGCGAAACTGATTGTAGGAGGAGATCATCGTTTCCTCCAAGCCGGAGTTGACCAAGTCTTCTTCATTCGCGCCGTGCGTCACTTCTTGCAAAATTTCTTGCGCAATTTTTTTATCGGTCAAATCTTCCACGGTATGCAAAAGCTTTTTGAACGCGTTCTCTTCAAACCGTTTGCCCATGCGCCCGAAACGCACGTGCGAAAGATTCTTCACCCATTCAAAATAAGAGACCGTGACGCCGCCGGCATTGAGATACATGTCGGGAATGATCAACGCGCCGCGGTGGAGCAGGGCTTCGCTAGCATCCGCGGTGAGCGGGCCGTTGGCGGCCTCGGCGATAATCTTGGCGTGCACGCGCGCCACGTTGCTCGCGCTGATCTGATTCTCCAACGCCGCGGGCACGAGAATATCGCAGGCCAACTCCAACGCTTCCGCCGTGCGCGTGATATTGGTCGCGCCCGGAAAATGCAAAATTGATTTCGTCTCCGCGCGATGCTTCATTACTTTCTCAAGGTCCAAACCTTTAGGATTGTAGATCGCGCCTTCGTATTCCGCCAAGCCGACAATGATCGCGCCGGCTTCTTGCAAAAACTTCGCGGTGTAATAACCCACATTGCCCAATCCTTGCACCACCACGGTTTTGCCTTCAAGCCCGGTGCTCAAACCGAGCGGCTTCATATCCTCGGCAAAGCTGCATGCTTCGCGAATGCCGAAATACACGCCGCGCCCGGTGGCTTCGGTGCGACCGCGCACGCCGCCTTGCGTAATCGGCTTGCCGGTGACGCACGCATGCGCATTCAATTCATTGCGCGTCATGGCGCTGTAGGTATCGACGATCCACGCCATTTCGCGCGGGCCGGTGCCATAATCCGGCGCGGGCACGTCCACGCCCGGCCCGATAAAATTTTTCTGGATCAATTCAAAAGTATAACGCCGCGTGAGGCGCTCCAACTCCGCGTCGGAATAGTTGCGTTTTTCGATTTTGATGGCGCCCTTTGCGCCGCCGAACGGCACGTCCACGATCGCGCATTTGTACGTCATCAACGCCGCGAGCGCCATGACTTCGTCTTCATCGGCGTTGGGGCTGTAACGAATGCCGCCCTTCACCGGCAGCTTGTGATGGCTATGCTCCGCGCGCCAAGCATCGATGGTCTCAATCGAGCCGTCGTCGCGCTTGAGCGGAAACGTGACGTGATACACGCTGTTGCAGATTTTGATCTGCTGCAACAAGCCCGGCGGATGTTCGGTAAACGCCGCGGCCTTGTCGAAGTTACGATTCACTTGGTCGAAAAACTTGATTTGCTCCGTCATAAATGCTCCCTAAAAGTTAGATATGAGGTAGAGGGGTTATACGCCGGTTGTAAGGTGTCGAGACCTTTCCATAAGCTAAGGATCGCCGATTTAATAACTTTCCCATTTTCTTTGCCGTCATTCCCGCAGTCTTTAAGCGGGAATCCATTTTATGCGCTTGGATGCCCG
>CAYNDW010000752.1:0-3591 GCA_964395375.1 uncultured Cytophagia bacterium | reverse complement strand
TAAGCATAACCACTTTTCCCAGCGCTTAAAAAGATTCCTCCGGAATGACACGAAAGAAAAGTTGTGCGCAAAAACCAAGGATCATCACCGCATGAAAACTTCCCTGCCACACGAAGCGCTGCAATCCGTTTTCACTTCCCTCCACGAAGCGAACCGCGCGTTCGCGAAAATTTATCCGGGCGAGTCCGCAAGCCGGCAGCCGGTGCATACGGTTTACGGCGGCGGGCATTTGTTCAAAGCCGACTCCGCGCAAAAGCTCGGCGCGCTGGCAAGGCGGGCGTTGCAAGAATATGCGCCCAACTTCGTTGGGTTGGCGCGCGCGCTCCACTGGCGCGGCGCGGAGCAATTGCCGCAAACCGAAAAAGAAATCGCGGCGTTGCAAACTCGCCTCGCGGGCAATGCTGAAGCTGCGCAGCAAGAGCAGCCCAACGCCTGGCTCGCGCACACGATTTACGCGCGCGTGGTGGAGAAGCTGCAACGCGAGCCGGTGGAAGATTTTCGCCTCGATTTCGAAGACGGTTATGGCAACCGCCCCAATGCGGAGGAAGATGGTCACGCCGAGACCGCGGCCATTGAAGTCGCGAACGGCATGCGCGCCGGAACGCTGCCGCCGTTTATTGGCATTCGCATCAAACCGTTCACGGAAGAGTTGCAAGCGCGCAGCGTGCGCACGATGGATATTTTTCTATCGACGCTGCTCGAACGCACGGGCAATAAGTTGCCGAACAATTTTGTGACCACGCTGCCGAAGGTCACGATTCCCGAACAAGTCACAGCGCTCGTGCAGCTTTTTGAAGCGCTGGAAAGCAAACTCGGCTTGGCGCGGAATACGCTCAAGCTCGAAATCATGATCGAAACCCCGCAGGCGATCGTCAACGCGCGCGGCGAGTGCGCGATGCCGAGCTTCGTTGCGGCGGCGCAAGGCCGTTGCGTGGCCGCGCATTTCGGCGTGTATGATTACACCGCTTCGAGCAACGTGTCCGCGCCGTATCAAAGTTTGGATCATCCCTCCTGCGATTTCGCGCGGCACATGATGACCGTGGCACTCATGGGCACGGAGGTGTGGCTCGCGGACGGCGCAACGAACGTGATGCCGGTAGGCCCGCATCGCGGCGTAAATTTAACCGAGGCCCAAAAGCAGGAGAATGCGCGCGTCGTGCATGAAGTGTGGAAGCTGTGCTATGGCCACGTGCAACATTCGCTTAAACACGGCTTCTATCAAGGCTGGGATTTGCATCCCGCGCAATTGCCGATTCGTTACGCCGCGGTGTATCATTTCTTTTTGGCAGGATTGGAAGCCTCGTCCGCCCGGCTGAAAAATTTCATCGACAAAGCGGCGCAAGCCACGCTGGTGGGCGCAGTGTTCGATGACGCGGCGACGGGCCAAGGCTTGCTGAATTTCTTCCTGCGCGGCATCAATTGCGGCGCGATCAAAGAAGAAGAGGCGCTGGTCACGGGCTTGACGCTCGCGGAGATTCGCGGCAAATCGTTCGTGAAGATTTTGAATGCGCGGCGCGGTTTATAAGGTCATCTGTTGATTGCGGAAACCATTGCTCGTTTGCAACCCGGTTCGCGATAAATGCGTCGCCCTTTCAAAAAAAGTTTACCGACAATTGCCATGAGCTTCCGACAAAAGCATTTCGTGGATAAATCATGAGCCGTCGCACCGAAAAACCGTTTTGGGATCCCGACGAGTTGCAAGCGCGACTACAAACGCGCGTGCTCGGCCGCGAGCTGATCGTGTTCAATCGGATCACGTCGACCAATGATTTTCTGAAACGGCTTGCCCGACGCGGCGCGGCCGCAGGCACAACGATTCTCGCCGACGAACAAACTTCCGGGCGCGGCCGGCTTGGGCGCAAATGGCATTCGCCGCCGGGCCAAGGTTTGTGGTTTTCATTCTTAATGCGGCCGCGTTTGCCGCTCGATAAAGTCGGCGTGATCTCGCTCGCGCTCGCGGCCCTCATCGCCGAAACGCTCACGCAATCTTGCGGCATTGAATGTCGCGTGAAGTGGCCCAACGACGTGCTGGTCGGCGGCAAAAAAGTTTGCGGCATTCTCTGCGAAACGCAAATGTCGCCCACGCAGGTCGAGGCCGTTATTGCCGGCATCGGCCTCAATGTTTTGCAAGATAAAGAAGATTTCGTGCCCGACGGGCGCGGCCGGGCCACTTCGCTGCGTTTGGCCGGCAGTTCTACGTGCGAGCGCAAATTGCTTTTCACGCAACTCCTGGCCGCTTTCGATCAAAATCTTTTTGCGGGATTACCGCACCGCCTGCCGCAACTCATCGCGCAATGGTGCGCGCGCTGCGACGGTTTGGGCGAACCGATCACAGTTTTGCAAGCGCCCAGGCCATTCGAGGGCAGTCAATCCGAAAGCACCACCGGCATTTTCGAAAGCATTGGTGAAGGCGGCGAATTGATTCTGCGTTTGCCCTCCGGCGGCTTGCGTTTTTTCTCCGCCGGTGAAATCACTTTAGCGAGGAAAACAACATGATCTTGGTCGCGGACATTGGCAATACCAACATCACCGTGGGCCTGCTGGAAGGCCGCGTGCTGAAAGGCAGTTGGCGTTTGAACAGCCGCATCATGCGCACGGAAGACGAGATTTGGATTCTGCTCAAAATGCTGCTCGAATCCGAAGGCTTCGCGCTGCAACAAGTGCACGGCTTCGCGCTCAGCTCCGTGGTGCCGGGTCTCACGCCGGTTTTCGAGCGCGTGGGCAAAAATCGTTTGCGGGTGACGACGGTGAATGTGACCGCGGAGCTTGATCTCGGCATCAAAATTCTTTACGCGAATCCGCAGCAAGTGGGCGCCGATCGTTTGGTCAACGCGGTCGCGGGCTATGCGCGCTTCGGCGGCCCGCTCGTGGTTGTCGATCTCGGCACGGCCACGACTTTCGATTGCATCTCCGCGAATGCGGAATACCTCGGGGGCATCATCGCGCCCGGGCCGGAGACGACTGCGACGATTCTCCATCAAGCCTCGGCCAAGCTGCCGAAAGTGGAATTGCAATTTCCCGCGGCCCTCATCGGCCGCACCACGGAAACGAGCATTCAATCCGGCCTCATGTTTGGGGGCGTGGAAATGGTTGACGGCTTGAATCGCAGATTAAAGCAAGTGCTCGGCGCAAGCACGCGCATCATTGCCACCGGCGGCCTCGCGAGCGTGCTCATGCCGCATCTCACTACGGTCGAATGCGTCGAGCCCAATCTCACGCTCGAAGGGCTGGGCATGATTTTCGAGCGGTGCGCGAGTTGAGCGTTATGTCGAGTGGAACAGTTCAGCCACGGTTTGACCGCGGCTTCGTCTTTTGATAACGACAACACTCCGTGAGGGCTTGTCGCGATCATAAGTTTAGCGCAAGTCACGATCTAGCTTAGGCGGAACAGTTAGAATTTCTCTTTGACTAAGAAGCTGCAATGTGCTATTGTTGCCTCATCCAAACGCGAATGTAATAACGGAGTCGATTATGCAAACCGCAACCCTTCCTGAATTGGTCCGCCGTGAAGGCATTCCCGATTATCAGCCAATCTTCCATTTTCGAAAAGAAATGAACAAGGGTGTTATCGAGTTCGATTTGTCTCCTCCT
>CAYNDW010000751.1:0-3598 GCA_964395375.1 uncultured Cytophagia bacterium | reverse complement strand
AAAGTCCACATGAAGAAAGCCGCGGCCATCTTCCTGGTTGTCCTCGGCCTGTCGCAGATGACTGGCGACATGATTCAACGGGTCGGCGACCACCTGTCAGTTTCGACGCTCAGCCAGTTCGGCGCGGGTGTGAAGGGAGTCGCTGCCGCGACAACCGCCGCTTCCGCACCGAAGGTGTTCTCCGCGGTGCGCGGGCTGGAGACATATTCGACTCGGTTTTTCATCGACTGGACCGACCGCGACGGTGGCGAGCAATCGTTGGAACTGACTCCCGAGGTCAACGCTCGGATTCGCGGTCCCTACAACCGGCGAAACGTCTTCGGCGCCGTGCTGGCCTACGGGCCCGTGCTGGCGACCGACCCGCGCACGCAGCGGATGTTTGATTCGGTGGCCCGGTATTCGTTGTGCGGCGATGCCCCGCTGCTGCGCGAGATTGGCGTAGACCCGGCGACCGTCGCCGGCCGCGTGCGTGTGCGGCTGGAGCCCCTGCCGGGCACGGACATCGGCGACCTGCCGCGCGTGCTGGAGCCACCCTGCCCATGAACAACGGTTGGACCGGCGGCCAGTACAGCTTGTTCCGAGCCATCTTCGGCACGTACCTCGTCGTGCATTTCGTGCAGTTGCTTCCGTGGGGAGCCGAGATTTTCTCTAATCAGGGTGTGTTGCCAGCCGCGTCGGCGAGTCCGATCATTTTCCTGTTCCCGAATGTACTGGCGATGTGGGACTCGCCGGAAATCGTGACCGGACTAATCGTAGCAGCCGCCGCGCTGAGCGTGCTGTTCGCCATTGGTCTCGGCGATCGGTTCGCCGCGGTCGCGATCTGGTACATCTGGGCGTGCCTCTTCGGCCGCAATCCGCTCATCGCCAATCCGAGTCTGCCGTTTGTCGGGTGGATGCTGCTGGCGCATGCGTTCCTGCCGCGTTCGCCGTACGGTTCGTGGTCGGCTCGCGGCCGGGCCGATCCCGGAAACGGGTGGAGCATGCCTCCGATGATCTTCGCGGCGGCCTGGATCGTGATGGCCGTCGGATATTCATACAGCGGATACACCAAACTGATCAGCCCGTCGTGGGCGGACGGCTCGGCGATCGAGCGAGTTTTGAATAACCCGCTCGCTCGGACTGGCTTCCTGCGCCAAGCACTGTTCGGTCTGCCGAGCGGCGCGTTGCAGGTCGCAACCTGGGGGTCGCTCGCACTGGAATTGTTCTTCGCACCGCTTGCCGTATTCCGACGACTCCGGCCCTGGCTCTGGTGCTCGATGCTGCTGATGCACGTGAGTCTGGTGCTCTTGATCGATTTCGCCGACCTAAGTCTCGGAATGGTGATGCTGCACCTGTTTACATTCGATCCCGCTTGGCTTCGACCTGTTCGTTCGGCGGAGCCGGCGGTAATCTTCTACGATGGAAATTGCGGGCTGTGCCATCGCTTCGTCCGCTTCGCGCTGGCCGAGGACAGGTCTGGCGCGTCATTCCGTTTTGCACCGCTCGGTGGCGAGGCGTTTCGCAGATCCGTCTCCAATGATCAGCGAGCAAGCTTGCCGGACAGCATCGTCGTGCGGACCGCCGATCGCGGACTGCTTACTCGATCGGCTGCTGTTGTTCACGCACTCCGTTCGCTCGGCGGCGTCTGGCGGTTCGTCGCATGGGTGCTCGTGCTAATTCCCGCGAAACTGCGCGATCGACTGTACGATGGAGTCGCTGGCATCCGGTACCGCCTGTTCGAGCGGCCAGCGCAGGCGTGCCCGATGGTGCCTCCGCATCTGCGAACGCGATTCGACATCTGATCGAATCTAGTTCCGCAACGTTTCCAGGACTGACACGCCGTCGTTGGCCGAGGGCGCGGGCACACCCAGATAGGCCGACAGCGTGGCGGCCACGTCGGTGAGATGCACGCGCTGCACACGACGGCCCGGTGCGATACGTGGCCCGTACAAGAACACCGGCACGTGCGTGTCGTACGGGTACGGCGTGCCGTGCATGGCGGCGTGCTGGTGCATTTCGCGGGAGAGGTACCAGTAGGGTTTCGGAACGATGATGAGGTCGGGACCGCGCTGCAGGTGATTGGTGGCGGCGACGGCGCGGGCGACGGTCGTGGGTGGAATCTGGCCGGCGTTGAGTTGCAGCGAGGTGTACACTTCGGCGACGCCGGGGACACGGCGAACGGCGGCGGCGGCGATTTGCTGGGCGTTGGCCAGCGATGCCTTGTGCTTTTTGAGGACGCTCGGCCGGATCGTGACGCCGGGATCGTTGTATGGCGCGAGCCAATCGTCGGAGCCGAATGCGTCGTCGAGTGCTTTGTGGGCGGCGGCGAGAATTTGCTGCGGGTCCACGCGGCCGACGTCGAAGCCTTGCTCGGTCAAATACTCCGGCGATTGGCATGAGCCGTGGTCGCTCGTGAGAACGACAGTCCAACTACCGCGACCGATCAACTGGTCGAGATCGCTGAAGAATTTTTCGAGCATGCGATCGGTGCGGAGAGTCAAATCCATGTACTCGATCGATTCCGGCCCGAATGCGTGACCGACGTAATCGTTGGCCGTGAGGCTGACGCACAGAATGTCGGTGACGCCGCGCGAGCCGAGTTGTTCGCCCGCGATCGCCGCGCGGGCTAGGTCGAGCAACAGTTCGCTCCCCTGCGGAGCGACCGACAGGGCCTTGTAATATTCGGGGCCAAGTTTGAGCCCCCTGCCGAGCACAAACGGAAACGTTCGGCCGAGTCCCGGGTGGTTGATCTCGAACGGCCGGTCATCCGGCGGCGCCGCGTATTCGGTTGGATCGAGCAGCGGCTTCCAGGTCTGCTGAAAATACTTGTCCGCCGGCCGCGCGGCGTTGAACTTCTCGGCCCATGCGGGCAACTTGCCGTCGGGGTAATAGTACGTCGTCGAGAGGAACAGCCCGGACTTCTGCGAATACCAGATCGCCTTGCCCGTGTGGCCGGCGAGAAGAATCGCGCTACGGTCCTTGGCACTGATTCCGATTGTCTTCGCGCGGAACCCGCTGGCGATGCGGTTTTCATCGGCGAATGTGGTGGAGGTCAGAAGCCGCGGGCTCACCTTAGTTTCCTTCTCTGCCGGGCCGCCGACGATCTGCACCGAGTCATCGGCGGCGCAGTAAACTTCCACCTCGCGCTCGCGGTCATACCACGCGTTTCCCACGATCCCGTGTCCGGCCGGCAGCCCGCCGGTCGCGATCGTCGCATGGCCGACTCCGGTGATCGTCGCCGCCTGCGGGTAATGGGCATCGGTGAACCACGCGCCGTCGTTCATCAGCCGGCGGAATCCGCCGGGCGCGAAATGTTGTTCCATCCGCGGGATGATCCACGCGGGGAATTGGTCGATTACGATGAGGACGACGAGCTTCGGCCGCTCGGAGGCGACTGGCAACGCCGGGCCATCGCCGAGTCCGCACAACGTCGCCACCACGAGCACAGTTTGGGCAATCACGACGGGGTTACTCCTTGAAGTCTGATACTTTCGCGGGCATCCTACGCCAGTACGTGCGAGGAGTATAAACAGAACGGTTGGGGTCAGTCACTTCGGAATTTCGGAATTGGCCGGCAATCACGACCGTCTGAAGTCAAGATCCTGTCCCGGCCAATTCC
>CAYNDW010000750.1:0-3598 GCA_964395375.1 uncultured Cytophagia bacterium | reverse complement strand
TCTCCTGTTCAAAAAAGTTAGAATTTTTTTCTAACTTTCATGAACCAATGACTTACCCGATGCAGCGTGGAGTTTTTCAAAAGCTCTACGACGATACGATGCAAACGCGCAACCGGTTTCGCAACTCCGTCTGTCGGCTCAACCTTGATGCGGGCTGAAGCAGAAGCGAAGGGTATTACCACAAAACTATTATAGAGTATTTGCAGCGGATTGCGTATCATTCTCTTCAATCTTGGCCGCGCAAGTCTTACTGGGATTTTAACGAGACCGACAATAAACCAACGAGGAACCTCTATGAACGACGCCACTCTCCTCCTTCACGCCGGTTTGCCTAAAGCATCACAAGGCGAGCCGTTTCATCTCGGCCCAACCTTCGCCGGGCCGTATCATCTCAGCGGTGATCCCGCAAGCTCGGCCTACACCTATGGCCGCTACCACAATCCCACATGGACGGCATATGAGCAGGCGCTCACCGAATTGGAACGCGGCACAGCATCAGTGGTTTTCGCTTCGGGCATTGCCGCGGTCGCCGCCACTCTCGGCGTCACGCTCAAGGCCGGCGATGCGCTCGTCATGCCCTCCGATGCTTACTATGCGAGTCGCGTGCTCGCGCAAGGCTTCTTCGCCAACCTTGGCGTCGAAGTGCGATTCGCGCCCACAGCCAACAATGCGCAACGCGAGCTTCTGCAAAACGCAAAGCTCTTGTGGCTAGAATCGCCGAGCAACCCCGGATTGGATGTCTGCGATATCGCCCTTCTCGTCGAAGCCGCGCACGACGCCGGCGCGCTCGTCGTCGTTGATAACACCACGCCCACTTGCCTCGGACAAAAACCGCTCGCCCTCGGCGCAGACTTTTCACTCTCCTCCGACACCAAAGCCACGACCGGCCACAGCGATTTGATCCTCGGCCATGTTTCCGTGCGTGACGCGGCATGGGCTGAAAAACTCCGCACGTGGCGCACGCAAATCGGCGCAGTGCCAGGGCCAATGGAAGTATGGCTCGCGCAGCGCTCGCTCGCCACGCTCGACGTGCGTTTGGAGCGCCAATGCAAAAACGCCCTCGCCCTCGCGGAATTTTTAACCCAGCGCGCGGAAGTCAGCGGCCTGCGTTATCCCGGCCTGCCCAATGATGCCGGCCACAACATTGCCGCGCGGCAAATGAAATACTTCGGCCCGGTGCTCGGCTTCACGCTGCCCTCGCGCGCATTCGCCGAAAAATTTTTACAGAACTGCGCATTGATCTTCGAAGCCACCAGCTTTGGCAGCATTCACACCACCGCGGAGCGCCGCGCGCGTTGGGGCGGCGATCAAGTGGCCGAAGGCTTCATTCGCATGAGCGCCGGCTGTGAAGACGCGGGAGATTTGCTTGCGGATATTCGACAGGCGTTAGAGGGCATTTGAAAAGTGCAGAGCCCCAACAATTCCCCGGATCACAAGACTAGGCCGAGGGTCAAAGAACGACTAGCAAATAATTTTTCCGTAAACCGGATGGTCCTTCCCGCGTGCTTTTGCAGGGAGTCCATTTTCGTAAATGCTTATGGATGCCCGATTAAAGCGCTCGGGCATGACAGCCAGCGTAGGCATACGTTCCTGCTTAAATGAACGGTATTGGTTTTGGGCGCCTGGTTACCGGACTGGAAAATTCAAACGCTTTCGCGCTATGACAATGTTTGAAAAAACGATCTAATCAGCGTATGCCTCAATCGAAAATTTTTCTCAGCCACGCTTCGGAAGACAAGCCTTTGGTGCGACGCATCGAAACCGCGCTCGAAGCCGCGGGCTTCGAAGTTTGGGTCGATCACACCGACTTGCACGCGGGCGAAAGTTTTCCCAAGCGCATCGGCGAAGCGCTCGCGTGGTGCGACGTGTTGCTGCTGGTGTGGTCGCAACCTGCGAGTGTTTCACGTTGGGTGGAAATGGAATGGAACAACGCGCTTTCGCTGCGCAAGGTTATCATTCCGTGCATGCGCGATCGCACGCCGCTGCCGCCGTTGTTGGATAGTATCTCGTATGCGAACTTCCGCGAGTTCGAGCGCGGGCTCGAGCAACTGCTGCACGCGTTGCAGCGCATTGCGCCGCCGGAAAGTTCGCATCAAATTGAACCCACGCCTCCGCTTGATTCCGGCATTCGCGATCGCCGTATCGACGCTGCCACGCCGAGTCAAGCTGAAGTCGGGCAACGCCTCGAACTGCTCGTGCAAGTGCGCTTTCCCGACTCGCCGCTGTTGGGACTCGAAGAATGGCCGTCGAAGAAGAAGCCCGATCATCTCGAACAAACTTCGGAAAGTATCGCGCTGCAATTTCCAATTGATCACCGCACGGGCAAACTCACTTCCGCGCGTTTGGAGATTCAAATCGTTGCGCCGGATTTTGAGATTGCGGGCAACGCGCGGCAACGCGTGCTCGTGCCGCCGGAGGAGTATTCGAAGTGTCTATCGTTTTTAATCACGCCCAAGCAAACGGGGCTGTGTCGCATCAATGTCGAAGTGTATGACGTCGAACAAATTTTCCTCGGCGCGATACCTTTGGAAACAAGCATCGGCGGAGCGCCCGCGGCACAAGCGCTCAATGTCGCGAATCTGATGTTGTTTGTTGTGGTGGGAAAAGATCGCGCGACTCCGCGTTCGGCTGAACTCACAGACGATGATGAGGCATTGCCGCCACCGTCGCCCGCGCCGAGCATACCGCCGCCTCCGTCCGCCTCGGAAGGCACGAGAGCACCAGCGTCTCCCTCTTATCCTTCACGCCACGAGAGCGGATATGAACGGCCGCGCAGTAAAGCTTCGGGAGGTTTAGGCCGCGTAGCGTTTTGGATCACTTTACTCGGTTCGCTCGTTGGCTTGTTGGCGTACTTCGGAATCACACCAAAGACTTGTTCGCCCGCGAGCAGCGTATTCTTTGGCGAGGTTCATGATGAGAGTGGCAATGGCGTGGAAGGCGCGCAGATTGAAGTGCGAGAACAAATCGATGCGCCGATCATTGGCAAGGGTACAACCGGTCCGCGCGGTACTTTTAATTTTCCGATCAAAGCGAAATATGCAGAGACGATTTATATCACCGTCTCGCGCGGCGACTCTTTGGGCTTTGCTGATTTTCGAATCAATGCCGGTAATCAGATTATTCAATTCAAATTCCCAATACAGACGATCCGCAACCAAAAAGAATGATGGAACATGGAAGCGGCATAGGGCATTGAAAAAATCCATGAGTTGTTTTGATTCCGTGTCCCCCCAATTGCTTTTATTTGCAGCAAGCCCTGCCGCTCGCGCAACAGCTCAATGAGCAAGAAACGCTGGGCACGGTTCTAAACAACCTCGGTTCCGCGCACAAGTCGCTCAAGCACTGGCCACAGGCCGAGCAGTATTTGCAACAAAGCCTCGCGCACAACCTTCGCGTGCAAGGCGATGGCGCTTCCGTGTTGGCTTACACCTATTTTCATTTGGCCGGTGTGGCGCACGCGCAAAGCCAGTCTGCGCGCGCACGAGAATATGCGCAAAAGAGTTTGGCGCTGGCGGAGCGAAATAAACTTGCGGAGTTGCGGAAAGAGGTGGAGGCGTTGTTAAGGGAGATGAAGTGAAGAGCACGAGAAGGCGACGAA
>CAYNDW010000749.1:0-3601 GCA_964395375.1 uncultured Cytophagia bacterium | reverse complement strand
CATAGCGCACAATGCCCAGGTGAACGCGCGGCAGGTGGCCGGAGATCAAACCAGCGGACACAGTGTTAAGCAACCCACCGACCAACGGAATTTTCATACGATCCAGACGGCGGCAGACGACCAAATATTCCACCAGCGCATCCCTCACCTGCTTGTCAATCATGCTCATATGCTGGACGATAAAAATCACGTCCCACCCTTTTTTCCGCGAATGAATCAGCCAGTCAATTACTTTCTGCCTGCCCTTGTCCGCCCACTCCCGGCTGTTGAGCCAAGAACCCAACTCATCAAGCACGATCAAACCATTTTTGGATTCATCCGGATCCGGATTACCGAGACCCACCGCGTCAAGATCGGCTATAGAAGGCTTGTCCGGGATGCGCTGACAATCGACTTTTTTAGCTCGATGCGGTAATAACTTTTCCAGATTCAGATCGAGATTAGTAGCGACTCGGCGACCGGCTAAAAGAGCATCACGGATGCGACCGACACAGGCAAGAGTTTTTCCGGAACCGAGCCGACCAGATACAAGATACACAGCCATAGTAGAAGCTCCTCTTCATCAAACATCATTGCGCTTGATAAGCCATCTTGACGTTAGCAGTATTCCATTGGTAAACAGCAATGGCGGTATCGCAGGCAATAACAGCGGCGATAGTCGGCGCGACAGAATCAGGCACAGCCAACCAGATAAAAGTCGAGAGTACTTCACCCGGAAAAACAGCCAGCAAAGAACTAACCATGACCGAAAGCGCAGCAAGCAACGCAACAGTCAGCACACCGAAAGCAGAAATTGCCGCCAGAGCAACAGCAACTTTTTTAGTAACCCAATAACCAAACCACGAAACCAGCATCCCAAACATTGAAGCAAGAAAACCCGCAAGAATTCCCATGATGACCCCCTAAGATTGACCAGCAAGGGCAGCAGTACCACGCCGCCAGATGTACAGTGCGCCAAGCATAGCAAACAGCCAGCCCCACATCGTTCGAGCCTTACCAAGATCGGTGCACCAATCGTAATTGACCAACCATGACCGAACGCCGAAAGGAATCGTGCCACAAGAACCAGAAGGCAACTGAGGAAGGAACGACCAACCTAAATCTGTTTTTTTGCTGGTTACAGATTGATCCGTGATGAGACTACCCACAAGCGCAGAAGCGGTATCCAAGGAACCACGCGCAGTCGTGTTCGTCGTGGACGTGTCAGGCATAGTCGGATTCGTCAAGGCGTTGCGGACGTCCTGCAGGGTCGTTTCACGCGCAAGTAATGACGTGTCCATATTGGATGAAGAACTAACAACAGGCGCGGGAGGATCGGTGTTTGTCGTGGTCGTGTTTATCAGAACATTGGACGTGTTATAGATATTCGTCGTCGTGGTCTCGTTGATGGTGTAAGAGTTCGGAGCCGAAGCAGAAGAAGTATCCGTTGTGGTTAATGTGGTCGTGGTATCGGTGCGCGTTCCATCCGGGTTCGTGGTCGAGGTTGTATCAATAACCTGACTAATGAGAGGAACAACAGGGGGAACATAAACCGGAACAGGTTGCGAAGCATCGAGCAAAGGCTGAATCATGTTTTGAGTGGAAAGCGCAGTTTTAGCGGCTGTCCAATCAGCATCAGCAACAGCCCGCGCAGTTGGATTGCCAGAGGTCAATTCACAAATACCCCCGATAAGTGAATAACGCGCAGGACAACCAGAACCATTTGCACGTGTCATGGTGTAATTCGTGGTTTGATTCAGAACGTTCTTACTTGCGCAATTTGCCGCAGACAAAGTTTCACCCGACAAAATCCATGTATAGGGAGCTAATGAAGGCTGAGAAATAGTGAGAGCAGCATTGAGAGCAGAACAAGAAGCGGTCGCCGTTGGATATTTACCCGAACCATCAGCAGGTGAATTGCTTGGAGAATACCAGTAAAAATTACCCGATAAAGTTTGAGGAAAACCGGCGACCTCAACATCAGCGGGCTTTTGCCAAGCGCCGGAGCCACTATCACAGATTTTCGATTGAGAGCAAATCAATTGCGCCAGTGAAATGCCTACACCAATTGGCCCCATAAGCTTTGCAATTCCAACAACAGACGCACCCACACGCGGCAAGTCAATGCGCGGCTGACGCGTGATAGCTACATTTTTAGAACCGTAATTAGTCTGAACCGGCAGCGTTTTAGAAATCTGTAAATCCGGGTACATCAAAGTGTTTTGACCGCCTACTGTTTTGTACCACATCGTGCCAGCAACATCAAAGAATAAGCCAGTGTCCAGGGTTACAGGCGTGGCCGCAAAAGCACCCATCGAGGGCAGCAAGAACAGGAGCGCAACGAGCGCAAGTCTAGCGCGTTCCAAAGGGAACCCCGCGATGACGCCATGTTTCATAGAACGGAGGACGCCGCATAAATTCAGCGTGATCTGCTTGACGATGCAGCATGGCTCGATCCTCATAGGAGAGCCGGGACGGCGACGACTGGCAAGCGGTAAGCGCCAGTAGTAGAATGATCATGAGTGCTTTTTTCATGTCGAGCCTCTTGCGGTTGAAAAAGGGCAGGTGAAGGGTTACAGCCCCTCACCTGTCCCAACTGCATTAAATCTTGTTGCCGAAACGCTTGATCAGCTTGATAACCAACGTCAGCCCGAGAACGGACAGAACGATGGGAACCGCATACCCGGCCACCGTGGCGGCATCAGCACCGACAGCAGTGAACGCGGTATCCACACCAGCCGGAACCGCAGCGTGTACCGCAGTTCCAAACATCAGCGACACCGACAGCATCAGACCTAACACGTACGCTTTGATTGTCTTCATGACAATTTCTCCTTCTTATTGCTGGCTGAATCCCGCGCCAGCGACCGGGTACTACAAAACGAGTTGATGAGATCCAAACAACCCAAAATCAAACCTGTTCAAAAAATTTGCGGATATACTGGATCGTGAAGCCGAACATGTAGCCAGTTGTCCAGGCACCAACACCAAAGCCGACCATGACCGCGACATCCTCAATAATCACCGCTGCTGCCCTCCTATCACGCCGAGCGCAAAGCACACGACGAGGAGCAAAAGCGGCACCCACTGAGCGGCGAAAAATTGGTCATACATCTTTAAGTTTCCAGATAGAGTTAATTCGCACAGAGTCCAGTTACCTAGACCCTGTACGCTTTAAGCTGCCTTGACCGCAGCAGCAGGGACTTGAGCCTGTTCATTTTTCAACGACCAGTAAATTATTTTTGCGTTGCCCTCTCCCATGGCACCGACCGGGACGCTAACAAATTGTCCCGTGTTCTTGCGATAAAAATCGGGTTTCTCCACTTTCAAGGTGACAAGTTCCATTTTTTTCTGGCCGTTTTCTTGGATGTTTTCGCAAAGCAATTGCACACGAGAAGAAGCCGGGTAAATCTCGCCGGTTTTTTTGTCCGGCTTTGCGGGTGTGTCGAAAACGTTCTGAACGATTCCATTCATGGTGAGCATTGACATTTTTGTTACCTCTCTAATTTAAAGTTAAGGAAATACCGGGCGGTGCGGCTGGTGGTGAAAAGCCAGTCAGGACAGGTCTTTCCAACCGCCTTGGAAGTCCCGGTCTGGCTAATTCTTCGATGATCTCGTTCGC
>CAYNDW010000748.1:0-3607 GCA_964395375.1 uncultured Cytophagia bacterium | reverse complement strand
TAGAATTTACTTTTTGGTCTCGTGGCAAGTTGTGGTGAGAAACGGGCGCAAGTTTAATCTCAATTCCGCCGGTAAGACGCCGGCATATTCATATTGTTTATCTCTTGCAGGCTAGGATGCGGAGCGTCCGGCCCTGCCTTCCGCCGTTTTGCGGCGGAAGAAGAAGATTTTTACTCTAGAATGGAGCAAGTCTCATGAGTAAGTCACAACGGATACTTGGAACCTCGTTATTTTCACTCTTATTGGTCGTGGTCGGCCTGTTCGTTGTTTGCAGCGGCCGCGTGCAAGACGTGAACTTCGAAGACGAACTTTCTGAAGATGAATTCATCACCGAAGACCTGAGCGAGGAAGAGGGCGAGGACATCGCAGGCGATGAAGATCTCATCGGGCGCCTTGACGAGCTGGATGCTGAAGCGACCGGAGAATTTCTTGCTGAGGATCAAGGCGCGGCGCCCGATGAAGCCGAAGATTTTCTCACGCCGACGCTGTTTGACAGCTTGAACACGGAAGTCGGCGATTTGAGCACGATTGCCGCGAGCAAAACGCGCATGATCGACAGCTTGCGTTCCGAACTGCAAGCAACGAACTATCAGGTGAATGCTCAGCAGTTTGCCGAACAAACGAAGAAGGCGAACGCGAAACCGACGCCGAGTGGGCCGGATGAATCCGCGATCTACAATTCGGAATTTGGAGCGGCCTATCAAGATGCGCTCGATGATTTCTACGTGCGCAATTATCAACGCGCGATTCGCAAATTTCGCGATCTCGTTGGGCGCGGCGATCATCCCGAACTCGCGGACAATTGCCAATACTGGATCGGCGAGGCTTATTTCGCGATGGGCAATTACTACCAAGCCATTGCGGAATTTCAAAAAGTGCTGCCGATCGAAAAGAGCAACAAGGCGAATGACGCGCAGCTTATGATCGGGCTTGCGTTCATGAAAGCCGGCGAATCAGATTTGGCGCGCACGGAGCTAAATTCCGCAATCAACTTCGGCGGCGATTCCGAGGCGGCCAAGAAAGCCACGCGCTATTTGCAGATGCTGAACAACGCGTAAGCGCGCATACAATTTCGAGTATTTTAAGCCAGGCTTGTGCCTGGCTTTTTTTGTTTTAAAAATTTCCGTTGAATTTTCTGAAAATCATCATAGATTGAGAGAGCAGCTTTTACCTACCACGGAATAACTTATGATGAAATGCCTAGGCAATGAACGTTCGCCCGCGCTGAGTGCCAGCGTGTTCGAACGTTTCTTCTTTTTGCCTCAAGCCTAATTAAACCCAAGGAGTGGCCATGAAACGGAAGCTCATCTCTTTCTTTGCCCTCGCCGTCTTTTTCGGCCTCGCTGATTTTGCGCGCGCACAGCATTCCATCGCGCGGCAATGGAACGAAGTGCAGCTCAATGCCGTGCGGCGCGATCTGGCGCGGCCCACGGTGCATGCGCGCAATCTCTTTCATGCGGCGATCATCATGTATGATGGGTGGGCCGCTTATGATGATGTTGCCGACACTTACCTCTTGGGCAAAACCATCGGCAATTATACCTGCAAGTTCAACGGCATTAGCGCGCCGGTCAACGTGCAAGCCGCGCGCAACGAAGCGATCAGCTATGCGATGTATCGCTTTCTCCGACACCGCTTTCAGCGTTCGCCCGGAGCCAAGGCCTCATTCGCGGAGTTTGATTCACTCATGAACATATTCGGCTATAATGTCGCGTTTGCTTCCGTCGATTATTCCGCGGGTTCCTCCGCGGCCCTGGGAAATTATCTCGGGCAATCCATCATCGATTACGGCCTGCAAGACGGCGCGAATGAACAGAACAATTATGCGTATCAGCACTATCAGCCACTCAACCCGCCCATGATTCCGGTGAAGCCCGGCAACCCCACGCTCATCGATCCCAATCGCTGGCAGCCGATGTCACTGAAGGTTTTCATTGACCAAGCCGGCAATATCATTCCGGGCGACACGGTCAAATTTGTCACGCCGGAATGGGGCCGTGTCGTGCCCTTCGCGCTCACGGCTGCAGAGCGCAAAATCTATCAACGCAACGGCGCGGAGTACTGGGTTTATCAAGACCCCGGCACGCCGCCTCTTTTTGACCTCATGAACGGCGCGAGCGCGGCTTCGGAGTTTTATCGGTGGAATTATTCTCTCGTTGCAACTTGGTCTTCTCAGCTTGACGCCACGGATCCCACCATGTGGGATATTTCTCCGGCCTCGCTGGGCAACGTGCAAAGGTTGCCGGAAACGTGGGCGGAAATTCGAAGCTTCTATGATATGCTGCAAGGCGGCGATGCCGGCCGTGGTCGCGCGGTGAATCCCCGCACGGGCTTGCCATATGTGCCGCAGATCGTACCGCGCGGTGATTATGCCCGCGTGCTCGCCGAGTTTTGGGCTGATGGACCAAAATCCGAAACGCCGCCGGGGCATTGGTTCACGATCGTGAATTACGTCAGCGATCATCCGCTTTTTGAAAAACGTTTTCGCGGCCAAGGCCCGATTCTCGACGATCTCGAATGGGATGTCAAAGCCTACTTCGCGCTCGGCGGCGCCGTGCATGATGCCGGCATCACGGCGTGGGGCATTAAGGGTTGGTATGATTACACGCGCCCGATTTCTTCGATACGTTGGCTCGGCGGCAACGGGCAAAGCAGCAATCCCAATCTCTCCAATTATTCTCCTAAGGGTTTGGCTTTGATTCCGGGCTTCATCGAACAAGTGCAACCGGGTGAGCCGCTTGCCGGGCCGAGCAACGAAAACGTTGGCAAGATCAAACTCAAAGCTTGGCGCGCGCATGATTACATCGGCAATCCCGAAACCGACGTTGCCGGGGCGGGTTGGATTCTGTCGGACAATTGGTGGCCCTATCAACGCCCGACTTTTGTCACGCCACCATTCGCAGGTTATATCTCGGGGCACTCGACGTTTTCGCGGGCGGCCGCGGAGGTGATGACGCTGCTCACGGGCGACGAATATTTTCCCGGCGGCATGTCGGAATTTCACGCCTTGCGCAACAAGTATCTCGTATTTGAAGAAGGCCCGAGCATGGACATCACATTACAGTGGGCCACGTATCGCGATGCTTCGGATCAATGCAGCCTCTCGCGTATTTGGGGCGGCATTCATCCGCCGATTGATGATATTCCCGGCCGAATACTCGGCAAAGAAATCGGCGTCAATGCCTTTACGCATGCTGAACGCTACTTCAATGGGCAAGCGAATAGCGTCGCCGAAACCTTCGCGAACGAGCGTGTGCCGGCGAAATTTTCCATTCACACTTATCCCAATCCAGTGAGTAAGGGCAACGCTCTAACGGTCAAACTGAATCGCCCGGCGGTTGGCGTCGCGGTGCAGCTCTACAATTTGCAAGGGCAAGTGGTACGCATGCTCACGCCGCAAGCGCAAGTCTTCACGCTCAACACGGAAGCTTTGCCTACGGGCATTTACTTTCTGCGCGTGGCGAACAAGAGTTGGCAGCTCGCGCAACGCGTGCTGATTTTGAATTGATAGTTTGGCTGCTGCTCTTTTCTTTAGAATAAATGATCTGGCTAAGAGCCTATCCGGAAACCCCAGCGGCGCGAATAGTGATGTAGGCGCAGGTGAGGT
>CAYNDW010000747.1:414-3609 GCA_964395375.1 uncultured Cytophagia bacterium | reverse complement strand
TCGCTTCGACTTGATATTATATTACGCTCGCTTTGAAAGAAAAAAATAGCGCGCAGTCGATACTTTGCGATACAAACTATGAGATCCCCCCCCAGTCTCATAAGTTTGAACCGGGTTGTCGCAAATGTTATTAACTGCGCGCTTTTTATTTTATACCTTCCCCTTCAAGTGTTTAAACTTCTCAGCGATCGCGCCAACCTCCCTAACGCGGACAAATTCGTTGACTTACCCTGACCGATTGCCTATATTTCGCGCTCAGTTTTCAATCAGCTCGCAACAAAATTTTATTCAGGGAAACTCACGATGTCCGAAAATTCCACCGAAACTAGCCGCGCTAGTTTAGAAAAAATCTACAATCCGAAAGAGATCGAAGATCGCATTTACCAATTCTGGCTCGATAAGAAATTATTTCACGCCGACGTCAACTCCCCCAAGCAGCCCTACACCATTGTCATTCCTCCGCCCAATGTCACTTCACAGTTGCACATGGGCCATGCTTACAATAATACTCTGCAAGACATTCTGATTCGCTTCCACAAAACCCGCGGCTGCGAAACCGAATGGATGCCGGGCACGGATCACGCGGGTATCGCTACGCAAAATGTCGTGGAGAAGGCGTTATTAAAAGAAGAGAAGAAGACGCGCCATGATCTCGGACGCGAAGAGTTCGTGCGCCGCGTGTGGCAATGGAAAGAAAAACACGGCTCCGCCATCATCAACCAATTGCACAAAATGGGCTGCGCGTGCGATTGGGACCGCACGCGCTTCACCATGGACGAAGGCCTTTCGCACGCCGTGACCGAAGTTTTCGTGCGCATGTACAACAAAGGCCTCATCTATCGCGGCAAATACATCATCAACTGGTGCCCGCGCTGCCTCACCGCGCTGTCCGATGAAGAAGCGGAGAAGCACGATACCGAGGGCAAAATCTGGTATCTCAAATATCCAATCTTCCGCACGAAGAAGTTCGTGACCGTGGCCACGACGCGACCGGAGACGATGTTGGGCGATGTGGCTGTGGCCGTGCATCCCGAAGACGAGCGCTATCGCAAACTCATCGGCAAAACGCTCGTGCTGCCGATTGTGAACCGCAAGATTCCGATTGTCGCAGATGATATGGTGGATCGCGAGTTCGGCACGGGCGCGGTGAAGATCACGCCGGCGCATGATCCCAACGACTTCCTGCTCGGCCAGCGCCATAATCTTGAAGCGATCAACGTGCTCAGTGAAAACGCGACGATGAACGAGAACGCGGGCGAGTATCAAGGTCTCGATCGTTATGAAGCGCGTAAACGCGTGCTCGAACGCCTCGCAAGCGAAGGCTTGATCGAGCGCGCGGAAACACATCATCATGCGGTCGGCCGCTGCCAACGTTGCGATACCGTAGTGGAGCCGTATCTCTCCAATCAATGGTTCGTGAAAATGAAACCGCTCGCCGAGCCTGCGCTTAAAGCCGCGCAAGAGGGCAAGCTCAAGTTTCATCCCGAGCGTTGGACCAAAGTGTATTGCCACTGGCTCGAAAATATTCGCGATTGGTGTATCTCGCGGCAACTCTGGTGGGGCCATCAAATTCCGGTGTGGTATCATAAGACCACGGGCGAGTTGCATTGCTCCGTGAACGGCCCGGCCGATCCGGAAAACTGGCAGCGCGATTCCGACGTCTTAGATACGTGGTTCAGCTCATGGCTCTGGCCGTTCTCGACCTTCGGTTGGCCCGAGCACACGCCGGAGTTGAAACGCTTCTATCCCGGCGACGCGCTGGTCACCGGCCCGGATATTATTTTCTTCTGGGTCGCGCGCATGGTCATGGCCGGCTATGAGTTCATGGGCGATCTTCCGTTTCGCGAGGTTTATCTCAACGGCATCGTGCGCGACGAGAAGGGCCGCAAGATGAGCAAGTCGCTCGGCAACGGTATCGATCCGCTCGAACTGATCGACAAATACTCCGCGGATGCGATGCGCATCACGGTGGTGACGTTGAGCAGCGAAGGCGCGGACATTAATTTCGCCAAAACCGCTTGCGAGTTGGGCCGCAACTTCACCAACAAAGTGTGGAATTCGTTTCGCTTTCTTGCGCTTCATTTTGATGAAGACGACATTGCTCACGCTACACTCGCCAATATTCAAGACGCGAACGGCAATTTGGAATTGGCGGATCGCTGGATTCTCGCGCGTCTCAGTTTTGCCATTCGCAAGATCACCACGGCGCTCGAAGGATTTCATTTTCACGAGGCCATGGACACGCTGTATAATTTCTTTTGGAAAGAATACTGCGATTGGTATTTAGAATTGATTAAAGCTCGGCTCAATGGCGCAGATCAATCCGCGAAACGTTTGGCATTGCGCGTGGCGCTGTATGCAATGAAGACCACGGTCAAGCTGCTGCATCCCATTGCGCCGTTTATTGCCGAACACATTTGGCAGGAGCTTGGCCGCGATGAAGCAGAGAGCATCATGCTCGCGCCGTGGCCGGAACCACTCGCGGCGTTTGAAAGTTCGCAGAGCGCAGCCGAGTTCGGCTTGCTGCAAGAGTTAATCGTGGCCGTGCGCAATATTCGCGGCGAGATGAACATTCCGAGCGGCAAAACCGTGGAAGTGCTCATCACCGGCGGCCAGGAGAATGACGCGGCGCTGCTCGCGCGCTATGAAAGTTACTTCGCGCATTTGGCCCGCGTGCAGCAACTTAATTATGCTCGCGAAGCGACTCGCCCCAAACTCGCCGCCTCCGCGGTGGTGCGCAATTTCGAAGTCTTCATTCCGCTCGCCGGCTTGATCGACATCGCGGTCGAGCGCGAGCGTTTGACGAAAGAGCACGGGCGCTTGGAGAAGTTGCTCGAAGGCCTCAATCAACGCTTGCAAAGTGAAGCTTTCAGTTCCAAAGCGCCGAAAGACGTGGTTGCTAAAGAGCGCCAAAAGAAAGCGGAGTTTGAAAGCAATCTCGCGAAGTTAGAGAATAGCTTGAAGCAATTGAGTGAATGAGCAACCATCGCATGATGCTGAATCATCATGCTAGGAGATGTAAGCCAACAGGCTTTAGCAACCTTTAGGTCGCTTCCACCTCCTAGCCTGATGCTTCAGCATCAGTTAAGCAAGGAGCATGACATGAGCGTTACTCTTACAGTCTCCAACGAAGTCGCCGAGCGCTTGGAAGCATTGCCATTCGACCAACCTTTCGGCGTCGAGGGAAAGCTGAAG
>CAYNDW010000747.1:0-404 GCA_964395375.1 uncultured Cytophagia bacterium | reverse complement strand
CTTCGCGCCGAATACCAACGCCGTTTGGCTCGTTATAACTTGACGGTGCGACAATTGGCAGCAAAGTATAAAATGGATTTTGCCGCCTTTGAACAACAAGAAATGACGAAACAACTCGGCTATTCGTGGGAGGTCGAGTCCGATGCCATTGCTTGGGAAACCGCGGTAGACGGTATTCAAACGATGCAAGAGCAGTTGCGACAATTGAAATCGCATGGACATTGAATCTTAAATTCGATAACCCGCCTCGATTATGTCATTCAGAAGGAATCCTTTTCCTCGCTGGGCGCCGTCTCCAGTACATAAAAAGTTTCCTTCTGAATGACACGTTGAGAGGGGCGGCAAACAGGAAAGGAGTAAGTTCGCATGAGGCAACGCCGTTTCATCACTTGTATCGCCGTTCT
>CAYNDW010000746.1:0-3610 GCA_964395375.1 uncultured Cytophagia bacterium | reverse complement strand
CCGCGGTGGATTCCGGGCAGTGGCTGCTCTATCGCTATCACCCCGAGCGCTCGACGCGCGGCGAAAACCCGTTGCAGCTCGATTCGCAAGCGCCCAAGCTCGCTTTGGAAAAATACATGTACATGGAGAATCGTTTCAAGATGCTCACCAAGAGCAAACCCGAAGACGCGAAGCGCTTCTTGCAAGAAGCGAAGCAGGAAGTGAATACGAGGTGGAGCATGTATGAGTACATGGCGGCGAGAGGCGCGGAGAAGAAGGGAGAGAAGATCGAGGGGCGAGGCTAGAAGATCGAGAATAGAAGTGGTTTACTTTTTGGGAGGATGAAGATCGGCAGCGATCCAGTTTCGGCGCGCGTGAAGAGCGAGAGGGCGATTCAGTTGCAAAGCTTCGACAGTCGCGCGGCCACATGGCGTCTTGCCTATGATTTCAACGCCGTCTTTGCTCCATTCAAAATGATCGTTCCACGCTTGCTTACGAGGATTGAAAAGACGCACTCGTCGGTTTGAAATCGAATCTCGCGCATGAGTCTGAGCTCCTTTGAGCTTGTTGCAGATTACGCATGCAAGCCAAAGGTTGCTCTCCTCCAAAGTGCCGCCCCCGGCTTCGGGAATGATGTGATCGACCTCAAGGGGCACGCCGGTTTGAAATTCCGAGCAGCGGCAATAGCCGCAACGATGCCGAGCCTCTTGTGCCAACTGCCGTTTGATGCGAATTGGGATTGTGGTTTTGCTCACGCCTCGGTTCCCGCAAGCTTATGAAGGTAGGGCCAGCCCGCGCCATTTCAACAAAGCATACGCGCGTGATTTGCGCAGCATAAGTAGTTCGGCTTCGGAAATTAGATTGTCCAAAGTGCCCTGTTCACGCGCAGTAATTTTGCCGGCTTGATTTTTTCGAAGCAGAGTGCTGAGTCTGCGTTGTTGCGAGGGCGGGAACATGCTCCGCGCCGCTTGCGCTAATCGTTCATTGTCGAGAGATTCGAGTGCGGTTAATTCCGTGGCGATTTCCAGAGACAGACCGTCGAGTGCGGGCAATGACGATCTGAGCACGGTCACTAAAATCTCTGCAAGCGGACGCTTGACGACTCTCGCCGTGCGGCGCGCAGAGTTGTAGATGGATTGGGGCAATTGCAAAGTCACGGTTTGGAGCGACATAGTCATTCACCTGCTTTCATAATTTTATTTGCGCGAAAATAGCCAATGCGTGCGCGCGCTGCAAGCTTTTTTTAGGAGGGCTCGATTCGCAAGCGCCCAAGCTGGCGTTTTGAAAAATACATGTACATGGAGAATCGTTTCAAGATGCTCACCAAGAGCAAGCCCGAAGACGCGAAGCGTTTCCTGCAAGAAGCGAAACAGGAAGTGAGCACGCGGTGGAGTATGTATGAGTACATGGCGGCGAGGAAGGCGGAGGAGAAGTGAAGGGGCACTAGGGCAAAAGAGAGCATCAATCTCAGATTCACTCATGGATAACAGGAATGGAAGATGGTGAGGCTGGAGGGAAGAGAGAAAATGGAATTCTTTTTAAAATGCTTAACGCCAGCTAATTTGTATTCATAAATCTTATGTTTTGCGGTAGAACTCGTAGGCCATTCAATGAATCGTTTCCCACAGATTTTACAGTCAAAAAGAAATCATCACCATTTGAATGAACTGAAAACGGAGTATCTGTAAAATTGCAGATACGCTTAAGTTTGTTTCCGATACCCGTGTTCGCGAAGCTACAAATGGTAACTGGTATTATTCCAGCTTTAAAAATTGTTGCTAAACCAAGAACATCTTTTGGGGGCAATTCAACTTTCCAAATTTGTTCACTATTATCGCTCCTCCCCACTCTGGCGGTGATAATACCCGAGCCAGCATAGTATAAAAAATCTTGATTATCGTTTAACCAATTGTCTATTGGTTGTGAACTTAGAGACCGAACAATTGCTTGCTCCTCAAGCCTAGTATAGGGCCACCGGCCTTTTGAGACTACTATCGGACCGAAAGGTATCGGCACATCCGATATTGCAACGAAAGTCAGACTATCTGCCCTAAGTTTATTTTCATACTTGGTCCAATCGTCAGAGGAAAGGGTCGCAATTGAAGTGCTTGCCCTGGAAAAACCAGCTTTTGCCATTTCTATCAAAGCATCACGATTTGGTACTTCTACTATGTTAATTTTATTGTGAAGGTTTCTTCTGGTCAATTCTAAATAAGGTACTAACTGGGTTGATGTGCTTTGGTCTTGATTAAGATACAAAGTCTTAATGACGCCGCTTTCAATGGCTTCCCATAATTTTTCTATAGAATCAATTTTAAAATCAATTTCAAGCCTTCTGTGCATTAAGAAGCCGCCATAATATGCGTTACTTATTCCACCTTTATATTTGATACCGATAGTTTTAAAGTCTTGGTTCTTCCATGTTTCGAGATACACAAATGTTGAAAAAAAACCAAGATCAACAGAACCATCCTGTAAATCGCTGACAAGGTCCACATATTGAGGGCTACTTATCACAACCTGAAATTCTTTTGGCAATCTGAAATTCCCAGGTTGGCTTTTTCGATATTGTTGGAGTTTTGCGTTGCCAGGTATTACGTACTCATTTTCATATTCTTCTTTCAAATTAGACAATGATGTTTGATGGGGAGTAAATCCAATTTTTACCGTTTCGGGTAAGGCTGACCATCGTGGGAAAAATGGAAGGGGAATGAACAATAAGAATCCCAAGAATAGTGTAATCGGTCCCCATAGTTTTAATCGTCTCTGAGTGTTTGAAGAGAATTCCGGTATCTTGAATATGCCGAAATCCTTACCCGTTGTGTAAGGTGCTAAGAATAGGATAAGCATCAGCACTAAAACGATAACCCCAAAAGCTTCGGGTAGTCCCAGCATACCAAATATATTCTTACTATCCATCTAAGCGTTGCTCCCTAGTAGGAGTTTCTAAAGTTATGTTTGTTAAGACGTCCTCGTGAAGAGTCATCAACAAGTTCAGGAATTGGTAAGCTGGCCTAACTGCTTTTCGACTGCCTTAAAAATCTGGCCCAAACGACGCACTTCTGCTAAATAAAATGTGAATAGCAGCAGAAATTAGCAAGCCCTAAATTTCTGGCGGCCAACAAATTGGCCGTTGAGCAAGTCCTTTCTTCATTTCGTCTTATGCAAAGCGCACATGCCGTATAAGTTATGGAAAGCCTAAATTTTCTTACGCAGCGCATTCGAATGAAGTCATCACGCCCGCCCACGTTTCTTCCTCAACGCCAACCTCGCCGCTCCCAGCTCCGCGCCAATCACGAAGATGATTGCAGTGTAATTGATTCACAGCACCAAAATCACCAACACGCCGTAGAGCCTGAGCATTTACGTTCGCGGAGCCAGTATGCGCTCATTGTTTTTTGGCATTACGGATACGGAAGCAATTTCAGGCCGTCTATGAAACGATAATCCCTTTGATTCTTGCTCAGAAGGGGAACATCGACTGTGAGTGCGGTCGCGGCGATTAGACTATCAGGGATGAGCAGCCCATGGCTGAGGTGATAACGGTTGAGCAATTCGATTGATTTGTTCCCAATCGCTTCACTCAAACCGACGATCTGAAATCGCTTTAAAAAGCGGTTCAGCTTGTTCC
>CAYNDW010000745.1:0-3615 GCA_964395375.1 uncultured Cytophagia bacterium | reverse complement strand
CCGGCGCGAGCGTTTGGAATCTTAAACACACGCGCGCCTGTTTGGACGCGACGCGGCAAATCGTGCCCGCAGCCGCGGCTTGGCAAAGTTTGAACGGCGAGAAAGCACCTGAGAGTGTTTTGTTGTTTATGAAAGACGCGGAGCCGGAAGCGATTGGCCGCGCGTGCGCGTATGCGCGAGAGCATGCGACGCATCTCCAGGCCGTGTTTGACACGCAGATGATTGCCGAGCGCGCAGCCTTTGCCAAATTAGAAACGCTGCTGCGCAATTTGCGCGGCGCGAAGAACTGGTCTATCGCGATTGAAATGCTCGGCGGGCAAATTGGTCAAGTCGGCCTCGTGCGCATGTTCGTGACGCATCTCGAAAAATCTCGCATCAGCGCGCCGCTGGTTTGGCGTTATCGCGTTGCCGATGATGCGCATTGGCGGCTCGACGCGAGCGCGCAGCTAGGCTCGCTGTTGTGCGATGGCCTCGGCGACGCGATCTTAATTACCGGCGCGATCAACCCTGCTGCGGCACTGCACTTCAGCTACAATCTTTTGCAAGCCACGCGCTTGCGCATTTCGAAAACCGAGTTCATCTCCTGCCCGAGTTGCGGTCGCACACTTTTCAATCTGCAAACGACGACGGAGCGCATTAAACAGAAGACCGGGCACCTCAAAGGCGTGAAGATCGCCATCATGGGCTGCATCGTGAACGGGCCCGGCGAAATGGCGGACGCGGATTTCGGCTATGTCGGCACCGGCCCCAAGGTCGTGAGCTTGTATGTCGGCAAGGATTGCGTGCAGCGCAATATTCCGGAAGAAGACGCGGATCGTCGTTTGATCGAGTTGATCAAGACGCACGATAAGTGGGTGGAGCCGGTCTCAGTTGAAGATCGAGGATAGAAGATCGTGGATGGTGGATCGTGAATAGAAGAAGCAAAGCAAAAACCGGAAATGAAAAATGACGAGTCGTGATCATCAATCCACGATCCACGATCTACAATCTACGATCCTCGAGTTCATTTCTACATCTGACCTCACAGCTTTCGACGACCCCACTTTCAATGCGCTCGCGCTCAGGCTCTTCGCCTATCAATTCCAGCACAACGCGGTCTATCAGCGCTATTGCCGGCAAGCCGGCGTGAACACGTCGCAGCTTGCGCATTGGCGCGACATTCCGGCCGTGACCACGAGCGCATTCAAGCACGCAGCGCTCGCGTGTTTTCCGCGCGAACAAGCGCGGGCCGTATTTCATACGAGCGGCACTACGCAGCAACAGCCGGGCAAACATTATTTTCACGATTTGAAATTTTATCGCGCCGCATTGTTGCGCAGCTTCAAAGCCTATTGTTTGCCGGAGCGCGAGCGCATGCGCTTGCTCTTCCTTGCGCCGACGGCAAAACATTTCCCCAACTCTTCTTTGGGATACATGTGCTCGGCGCTGCGCGAAGAGTATGGCGCCGAGGGGAGCGGCGCGTTCTTCTTGCCGGAGCAAGTGCAACTCGGATGCTTTCGCCGCGCATTAGAAAATACCATCGCAGCGAATGCGCCGGTGTTCATCTTCGGCACCGCGTTTAATCTGCTTGCTTTCATGGATGAATGCGCCGCAAACAAATTGCGCTTCGAACTTCCTGCCGGGAGCCGTGTGCTCGATACCGGCGGCTACAAAGGCCGCACGCGCGAAGTGCCGCGCGAGGAATTTCAAGCCATGCTGTGCGAGTGCTTCGGCCTTGCGAAAAATTTTTTGTTGAATGAATACGGCATGACCGAACTCAGCTCGCAGTTTTATGAAAGCAGATTGCGGAACGCGCCGCTTACGGATGAACGCGAGCATATCAAATTCATGTCGCCGTGGTTGCGCGTCGTGGCCATTGATCCGAATACGATGCGGCCTTTGCCGCCGGGCGAAGTCGGCATGCTGCGCATGTACGATCTCGCGAATGTCGATTCCGTGCTCGCGATTCAAACCGAAGACCTCGGCCGCGCGTGGCAAGATCGCATCGAGCTCCACGGCCGCGCAAGCGAGGCGGAACTGCGCGGCTGTTCGTTGCTCACGGAGATGATCAAATAGCGAACCATCTTTATCGTGTCATTCAGGAGGAATCTTTTTAAGCACTGGAATTAATGCCCTGCGCCGAAAAAGATTCCTCCTGAATGACAAATCATTGAGGCAATTTTCGAATTTGAAAATCAAACCCATTACAGAAGATATGAAAACTTATTTCATTCCCACGCTCCTCGCGCAAGCGAATGTGGATTACAGCCAACCGCGCGCCGAAGACATTTCGCGCCTCGCGCTGGCCTTGCGGCAACCTGCGATTGGCTTTGGCAAAGATTCGAAGCCGTGGCGGCAACGCGCGGTGAAAGCGTGGCATGCCGTGGCGCGTGAATGGGAGAAGTGGAAATTTCCCGAAGCGGAAGAAGTGCTCGCGCAACTCGAAGCGATTACGCGCATGAGCCGGCCGGTCTTGCGCGAGAGTCTTGCCAATCATTTCCGGGTGATTGAAGAAGAAGCGCTGCGTGATTGGCTCGAAGAAGTACACGAGACGCGCGCAGACGATGAAACGCGCACGAAGTATCCGCAACTCGCGTTTATTATTTCCGCGGGCAACATTCCGGGCGTGGCGCTGCAGCCGCTCGTGCAGTTCTCCCTGCTCGGCATTCCGACGCTCATCAAAAGTGCGAGCAGCGAGCCGCTTTTGATGCCCGCGTTGCTCGCAGCGCTCGCGCGGCACGATGCCGAGGTCGCGGCGCGTTTGGCGGCGCTGTCATGGCCGCGTGAAAATGCCGCGGCAACACAAGCCGTGCTCGCTGCTTCGCCGCAAGTCGTCGCGTTTGGCGATGACGACACCATCGCAAAATTACAAGCAGAGAGCGGTGAAAGTTTGATGCCGTTCGGCGATCGCTTCAGCGCTGCAATCGTTCACGCGGCGAATGTGAAATTGCCCACGCTACGCAAGCTGGTTTATGATTACGCGATGTTCGACGGCAAAGGCTGCCTCTCGCCGCAAGCAATTTTGGTGCTCGCCGATCATTGGGAGCAAGTGGAGAGCTTGGCCGTGCATCTTGCGGGAGTTTTAGCGGAAGAAAATAAGAGGTGGCCGGCGGGCAATTGGTCCATGGCGGAGCACGCGCTCATTCAACAATGGCGCGGCGAATGGCAAGCCCGCGCGGCGGCCGGCGAACAAGTGGCGCTCTATCAAGCGGAAGACACGGCGTGGACCGTGGTGGCCGCCGACGAGTTTGATTTGAATGAGCGCGTGGCGTTTCGCTGCGTGCGTTTGTGGTGGATGAAAAGCTTCGACGAAGTAATGTTGGTTTTGAAGAATTACACCACGAAGCTGCAAGCGCTCGCCGTGGAAATCGCGGACGACCAACACGCCCAACTCGCGCTCGATCTCGATGAACAAGAAGACGTGCTCGGTCGCCTCATCTGCGAGCCGGGCACATTGCAACGCCCGTTCTTTTCGTGGATGGCCACGAACAAGCAATGGTTTGAATTGACCTATGGGGTGAAGTTGTGAAAGACTTTTCAATGCCATGCCGCACGACATTGTGACGAACGACTTTAACCTGAAAGAGGCTTTATGCGTTTTTCTGGTTCATCCGACTAAAGCGTACTTGGTTTCAT
>CAYNDW010000744.1:0-3617 GCA_964395375.1 uncultured Cytophagia bacterium | reverse complement strand
CGCAACCTGCACGGTGTCGCCATAATAACCGGGCGCGGCGACCACCATCTCGAGCGTCGCTTTCGGCAGGTTTTCAAAATAGAAGAAACCGTTGTGCAACAGATTGGGATCGCTCGTGTATTTGTTAAACAGCGCAGCAAAGGTATCGGTGGTATACGATTGCCCATTGAGCGTGAGCTTGGCGCCGTTGAGGAGCGCGCCGGACTCGGCATCCGAAACGAATCCAACGCACGTTCCCACCGGCGGCCGCGCGAGGCCGTGATACTTGAGAATGCTCCAATAAAAAGTTTTGGCTTCGAGGCGCTTCCACTCCGCGTTCATGTTGCGTTGGTTCTGCGTGGGGTTGGTGTGAAAAGAAGCCTCGCTCAATTCCGAAGGCATGGTGCTCTCGCGATTCACATGCAAGTATGGGCCGTTCGAGGTACAGCCATAAAAGGTGCAATCGCCGATGGGGCCGCGCGTGCTGGTGCGATAACCACGCGTGAGCAGATCGATCATGAAACTGCTCATGCGTTTGCCGCCGTTCGGAATCTTTTCACGACCATCGCGATATTGTCCCCACAGCATGAGCGTGCTGCTCGCGTCCGGGCCGCCGGCGTCGCTGTGAATGGAGTGATACCACGAAGCGGCAAGACTATTGGCTTCATCCGTGCGCTGCGAAAGGCCGACTTGCATTTGATCATTCGTGCGCGAAATATAAACCGTGTCGATGTCCGTGGTTTTAAGCAGCAGCTCGCGCAAATGCAAACCGACGCGCAGAACTTTTTCCGCTTCGGAGTAGCCATAAATTCCCATGTTCTCGCGCTGGCTGTGGCCGGGGTCGATATAAATATTCCAACCGGAGAGGCCGGTGACTTGGGCCTGAAGGCAAGGAGCCAATAGGATAAAAAAGAGAAAGAGCCAATTTCTGGCTCTTTGAATTATGCGAGTATATTGGTTACTGCAATATTCCCCCCTTGAGGGGGGCCAGGGGGGTGTTGCAGTGGAAGCAAGTGAGCGAAAGTCATTTACAACTTTAATCGTATTGCAAGTTGGCTTCATCGTTTTCAAAGCATCTGCCTTTCATCATCGAACCGTAAAATGTATTTGTATCCACGAGATAATCGCATGCGAGCGCGGGGAGTATAGAACAATGCTGCCGAGCAAGAATTACTCTAACAATGCTCCATAACTTTCCGGCCGGCGGTCGCGGAAGAACTGCCAGACATTGCGCACCTCGCGGATCTTATCGAGATCGAGATCGGCCACGATCACTTCGTCTTGATCGCGACTGCCTTGCACGAGAATTTGTCCGCGCGGATCGCAGAAATAGCTCGTGCCATAAAACTCTCCGATGCACCACGGCTTCTCGACTCCCACGCGGTTAATCGCGCCGACGAAGTATTGATTCGCCACTGCATGTGCAGGTTGTTCGAGCTTCCACAAATATTCGGAAAGGCCAGCTACCGTGGCCGAGGGATTGAAAACGATCTCCGCGCCGTTGAGTCCAAGCGCGCGCGCGCCTTCGGGGAAATGGCGATCGTAGCAAATATAAACGCCGATGCGGCCAAACGTGGTTTGAAAAACCGGATAGCCGAGATTGCCGGGCTTGAAATAAAACTTCTCCCAAAAACCGGGATGGCAATGCGGAATGTGATGTTTGCGATATTTGCCGAGATAATTGCCGCGCTCGTCGATCACCGCTGCGGTATTATAATATACACCCGTCATCTCTTCTTCATAGATCGGCACCACGATAACCATTTGATGCTTCTTCGCGAGCTCTTGCATGAGTTTGATTGTCGGCCCGTCGGGGATGCGCTCCGCGGTTTCATACCACTTAGTTTGTTCTTCCGCACAGAAATAGGGACCATAAAAAATTTCCTGCAAGCAGAGCACTTGCACGCCTTTGCCGGCGGCTTGTTCAATGAGCACAACGTGCTTGTCGATCATCGCTTTTTTGATTTTGTCGAGCGGGGAATCAATCGGAGCAGCAAGCGAGGCTTGAATGAGACCACCACGAACGATGCGGGACACGGGTCACCTCCGGTTAGGATATGATCGAAAACCAGATTCACATATCAGCACAAAAGCTCTGGGTTTATTATAGGGCTTGAAAAAAACAGATCAACTACGCAATTTAGCAAGTTCTTCGCGCAAGCGTGCGAGCTCCGCTTCGGCCTCCTCCGGCGTGAGCAAACGCGCGCCGGTTTTGTGATCATACAAACGCAGCGTACCCTCCTCAGCGCGCAGTTCTAAGCCCAAGGCCTTGCTCAACAAGCTCGTCCCCATCATCGGCATATATTCACCGTCAACGAGTTGATAGCCGCGCAGCGAGGGCTGCAAGGTTTCGTGCAGAGGGTCGAAGATATAATACTCGCTCACCCCCAGCGTGGCGTAGATGTAGCGCTTCTCGCCGAGATCCTTCGCTTTCGTCTCGGCGGAAATCAACTCAATCACAACATCCGGCGCTTTGCCTTCGTCTTCAAGCTTGTAGATGCGCCGTTCTTTTTTCTCAACACCGAAGGCAATTAAAATATCCGGCGACACGTTTTTGCGATGGCCTTTGTCATCACGATAATAGAGAAAAATATTTCCACTCACGTAAACATCACGGCGCGCGCGAAAATGCTGCTTCAAAGCATGGCGCAGCGCGATCAAGAGATTTAGATGAACATCGGTTTCTGCCATAGGCTTCCCATCCGATTCTGGAAGAGACTCCTTCCGGTAAACGCGCCGTGGCGGCAAGGTTGTGGGTATGTGGGCTAATGCCATATTTACCTCGTCAGGTTCCAAATCGAGTCGTTATCCGCGCAGCCGGGCTAACTCTTCTCGCAAACGCGCGATCTCAACTTCGGCCGCTCGGCGTTGCGTCGCTTCATGCACAGCTTTGTCTTCCGCTTCATCCGGCGTGAGCAGGCGCGCACCAGTTTGGGGATCATAAAGGCGCAACGTGCCTGCCTCCGCGCGCAACTCCAATCCCAAAACTTTGCTCGACAAACTGGCCCCTATCATCGGCTGATATTCGCCCTCAACGAGTTGATAGCCGCGCAGCGCGGGCTGCAAGGTTTCGTGCAGAGGGTCGAAGATATAATACTCGCTCACCCCCAGCGTGGCGTAGATGTAGCGTTTCTCGCCGAGATCCTTCGCTTTCGTTTCGGCGGAAATCAGTTCGATCACAACATCCGGCGCTTTGCCTTCATCCTCCAGCTTGTAAATGCGCCGCTCTTTCTTCTCGACGCCGAACACGACGAGGATATCCGGTGAAACGTGTTTGCGGTGGCCTTCTTCGTCGCGATAATAAAGAAAAATATTTCCGCTCACGTAAACGTCTAGTCGGCTGCGAAAATACGTTTCCAGGGCGTGCGACAAAGCGAAAAGCAATCTGCGATGAATGTCGGTCTCTGCCATAGGCTTCCCATCCGATTCTGGAAGATACTCTTTCCGGTAAACTCGCCGTGGCGGCAAGGTTGTGGGTATGTGGGCTAATGCCATATTTACCTCGTTTCCGTTTTCAAGCCGAGCAAATAATCGCCGATCACATAAGTGGCTTCTTCCCACTCTTTATTCGGCGAAGGCCAGTTGCGATCTTGCGCGCGGCGCAGATAATTCAATTGCGCGAGATGATAAAGATAATG
>CAYNDW010000743.1:0-3621 GCA_964395375.1 uncultured Cytophagia bacterium | reverse complement strand
GCCCGACACGACCGCGCAATTGGTGCAATTGCGTGAGACCGAAACGATCCGCATGCTCAATCACCATCACGGTTGCGTTCGGCACGTCAACACCGACTTCAATCACTGTGGTCGCAACCATCACTTTGTGCTCGCCCGCTTTGAACGCGGCCATCGTTGCTTCTTTCTCGCTCGGCTTCATGCGCCCGTGTAAGAGCGCGAGGTTCAAATCGCGAAACACTTCTTCGCGCATGCGCTCATAACTTTCTTTCGCCGCGGCGAGATCGCTCTTCTCTGTTTCTTCCACCAAAGGAAAGACGACATAAGCCTGCGCGCCGTTGGCAACTTCGCTGCGAATGAAATCATAAATCTGTTTGCGCTTCGTCGAAGGTCGCCACACGGTTTTGATCGGCGTGCGGCCGGCGGGCATTTCATCGAGCACCGAAACTTCGAGATCGCCATACAGCGTCATCGATAGCGTGCGCGGAATCGGCGTCGCGGTCATTACGAGCACGTCGGGCTGCGCGCCTTTTTCGCGCAGAGCCGCGCGCTGCATCACGCCGAAGCGGTGTTGCTCGTCGATCACCACGAAGCCGAGCTTTTGAAATTGCACCGCGCCTTGAATCACCGCGTGCGTGCCGATCACAATATGAGCACGGCCTTGGGCAACATCGGCAAGAATTTCTTCGCGTACACTCTTTCTTTGCCCGCCCACGAGCAGCACGACTTTCACGCCGAGCTGTTCGAGAAAAGCATGGCTCGTGAGATAATGCTGCTCCGCTAGAATTTCCGTGGGTGCCATGAGCGCGGCTTGATAACCATTCTCCACCGCCATCAACATCGCGATGAGCGCCACGACCGTTTTGCCGGAGCCGACGTCGCCTTGCAAGAGCCGATGCATGGGCCGCGGCGATTTCATATCCGCGCGAATCTCGCGCAGCACGCGGCGCTGCGCATTCGTAAGTTGAAACGGCAGCTTCTCCACCAACTCCCACGTGCGTTCGCCCACGCTCGTGAACTCGATGCCGCCTTGCTCCGTTTCCAGCGCATGCTTGCGGCACGCCAAAAACAATTCGAGAAAGAACAGTTCATCAAACTTCAAGCGGCCGCGCGCGGTTTGCAACAGCGTTTCGCTTTCGGGAAAATGCACGTGCGTGAGCGCATCGGCCAGCGGCATGAGCTGATGTTTTTGCCGCAAAGTTTCGGGCATGGGATCAACCAGCGTGCTCGCGAAATCATCCACGGCCACGCGCATCAAGCGCCGAATGCCGCGGCTATCCAAACCGGCTTTGCCCAACGCTTCGGATGAGCGATACAGCGGAATGATCGCGCCGGTGTGCAAGAAGCGCGGCTCGCCTTCTTCTCCCAACTTATCAAAGTCGGGATGCGTCATTGAATAACCGTCAAAGAACGTGACTTTGCCGTGAAAGGCCACGTGCTCGCCGCGACTAAAAATCTTCGGCCACAAGTCCGCGCGATGAAACCACACGCATTTCAAAAACCCCGTGCCGTCAGCGAGCGTCAATTCATAACGCGGCCTTCTGCCCACCGGAACCACGCGCCCCGCCATCACGGTGCCCACCACCGTGGCTTCGATGCCTTCGCGCAAGTCGCGGCACTTCACAATCGTGGAGCGATCCAAATATCGTCGCGGCAGATAAAACAAAAGATCGGAGATTTTTTTAACGCCGATCTTCTCAAACTCCGCGGCGCGCACGGTGCCGATGCCGCGCAATTGGCGAATCGCTGCGGTGGCGGCGTCTTTGACGGGTGGGATAGCGGGCATAGGTTTGTTCATTGGAGTATTGGAGTGATGGAGTTTTGGAGTCATGGCTTGTCGATTTCTCCATCATCCTCTAGCTACAAATTGTCCCGTCAAAGAGCGTCGATTTCTTGCAGTGAAAGTCCGGTCAATTTCGCAATGAGCGCTGTTGGTAGGCCTTCTTCTTGCATTGCGCGCGCGAGTTCCAAGTTTCGCCTCTTCCAGCCTTGTTGATCCGCTGCGCTAGCAATGCCGCGCTTATCCTGTATCCCCATGCTCGCGGCGTCATACGCTTCCCACTCGTCCTTCGTCATGTTCGCGCGGTTCGCCAACTCGAACGCTTTGCGGAATGGTTCGTCGCGGAGCTTTTCCGGAATTACTTCCAGGTCGCCGGCGTGCTTGAGAAAGAAACACCACTTGTCGATGGTCGTTTCCAACTCGTGCTCTTGCAGATTGAATTTCGGCAGCTCGATGAAGTAATGCCGGATCTCGTCGAGATAATGATTGTTCGTGCGCGTCTCGCGAAATTCGTGGCAAGAGAGATAATGCTCGAACTCGTCGAACACCGTAAAATCCAAAATGCTGATGGCGATGACCTGGTTGAGCTTGGGATAATTCATGCCCTTGTCGAGTTGCCCGACGTAGGCTTTACAAGCGTTGTATTGCACGCGCTTCTCGAAGCCCTCCGTGTATTGCACCTGCATTTCCACCACGAATTCCACGCCGCGGCGGTCGCGGCACTTGACGTCCACGAAGCTGGTCTTCATCGTGGAAATTTTCGGCGCTTGATACGGATTGAGAATCGTTACCGTATCGATGGCGTGCGCTTCATCCAGGTTGAGCACGGCGTTGAGAAAGCTGATCAGAATGTCTTTGGCTTTCTCATTGCCGAAGATCAGCCGGAACACGAAATCTGTGCGAGGATCGGCGAATTGCATGGCATCACCTTGGGGTTATTGGAGTATTGGAGTGATGGAGTTTGGGATTGATGGCTTTCCCAATAATCCATCAATCCATTACTCCAACACTCCAATATGGTTTTTCACCACGTTCTGAACACCGTGTACTGCACTTCCGCTTTGCCGTTCGCGGGCACGCTCACGCGCCATTCCGCGGTGGTCGCGTTTTTCTTCACGTGCGCGAGCGATTGCTTGCGCATCGACCAATCGCCCCAAAAGTTTTCGATCACGTTCACGACCACGGCTTCGCTCTTGTGATTGCGAATCTCGATCTTCACGCTTTCTTCGCTCGAACGCTCGCCGAGTTGCCGGGTTTCGAGCGGCGTGCGCTCGCCGACAATGTCGAAGGCGTCGCCGACGTTCAAGCGCACTTCCTCATCGCGCGGCGTGTGTTCGAGATTGTCTTCGCCCACGAGCACTTGCGCTTCGCCTTCGGGTTTATAGAGCCGCACTTTGCCGCCGGGCAACGCGAGCCCGAGGCCGTTCTCTTTGCTGTTTTTGAACGAGACCGTGACTTTGACTTTCTTGGGATCAAGCGAGCCGTTGTACGTGAATTCCTTCTTCACCGGCGTCGTCGCGGCAGGAATCAACTCGACCTGCTTCACTTGCCGATCTTTGAGCGTGGCCGAGCGATTGAGCGTGTAGAGATGATATTCGAAAAATTCTTTCTCTTCGAATTGCGGCACATCTTGCATGGCCATTGTCATCATTTCAGGTTGCGGGTAATCCGGCTGCGGAGCTTGCGCACGATGAATATCGCCCGCGACGAGCAGCAACTTCGCCTCGGGAAAAGTCGCGCCGCATTGGTTGTCAATCGACACCCAGCCGGTGAGGCTCATGTTGCGATCGTTCGCATCCAACACGCCGACGTATTCCGCGTGCCAACTCATGCCGGTGGTTAGATAAGAAACTTCCACGCGC
>CAYNDW010000742.1:0-3629 GCA_964395375.1 uncultured Cytophagia bacterium | reverse complement strand
TGGGTGAAAAGGGCTTGTAGATTGACACGGTGTTTGTGGAAAGTGTCTCGCTGGAAATCAAATCCATTGTCAGCCTCGGGGTGCAAGTTGGCATTGTGATCGGCGGCGGCAATATCTTTCGTGGATTATCGGCGAGCGCGCGCGGCATGGATCGCGTGCAAGCGGATTACATGGGCATGCTCGCCACCGTGATGAACGGCCTGGCCTTACAGGATTTCCTCGAGCGTCATGGCGTGTTCACGCGCTTGCAAACCGCCATTCGCATGGAGCAAATCGCGGAGCCTTTCATTCGCCGGCGCGCCGTGCGCCATCTCGAAAAAGGCCGCGTCGTCATCTTCTCCGCGGGTACGAGCAATCCTTATTTTACCACCGACACCGCCGCCTCGTTGCGCGCGGTTGAAATTCAAGCTGACGCGATTTTCAAGGGCACCAAAGTAGACGGCGTGTATGATTCCGATCCCATGATTAACGCCGACGCCAAAAAATTTGACACGGTTACGCATCAGGAAGTTATACAACGCGGCTTGCGAGTGATGGATATGACCGCGGTCACCTTGTGTATGGAAAACCATCTACCCATAATCGTTTTTAATGTGAAACAACCGGGCAACCTCAAGCGTGTCGTGCTTGGCGAAAGGCTCGGAACCACAGTGACTTCTCGCGATTGAGCGCTGCTTAAAAAATAACGCAAGATCGCGAATAGTGCGAACGTTTGCTTCGGCAAGGGAAGGATTGGTCCTATGGCTCATGCAATAGCAAAAGATGCGGAAACCCGCATGCACAAAGCAGTAGAAAGCACCCGTGGCGAGTTGGCAAAAATTCGCACCGGGAAAGCTTCCCCCGCGTTGTTGGACAGCGTGCGCGTGAATTCCTACGGCTCTTCGGTGCCGCTCAAACAAGTGGCAACCGTTAACACGCCGGAAGCCCGTTTGATCACGGTGCAACCGTTTGACAAAGGGCAGATCGCCGAAATCGAGAAAGCGATTCTCAAAGCCGATCTCGGTTTGAACCCGCAGAACGACGGGTTGGCGATTCGCATTCCGATTCCGCCGTTGAACGAAGAACGCCGGCAAGATTTGGTGCGCCTCTGTCACAAGCTCGCGGAAGAAGGCCGCATCGCCATTCGCAATGTGCGCCGCGATATCAACGACCATCTCCGCAAGGAAAAGAAAGACGGCAAGATTTCTGAAGATGAAGAAAAGAAGTTGGAAAAAGAAATTCAGAAACTGACCGACGCGCAGATCACGCAGATCGACGACCTCCTCAAACGCAAAGAAGCGGAAGTCATGGAAATCTAAAAGCGGATGTGAGCGATTGCAAAGTCACCCTAGCTGAGGCGAAGGGTGACTTTTTATTTTATACCTAAACTTTGCCCATGTAAAATATCAAACCTCGATTATCTTTCAATTCAAAATCGGGATTGTACCCTAAGCGAGCGCAGCGTGATGAAGCCCAAGGTCACGATTAAAGACTTGGCGCGCATGGCGAATGTCACCGCCGCCACGGTGTCTATGGTGTTGAACGGCAAAACCAACATCAGCGCCGCCACGCGCCAAAAAATTTTAGCGCTGGCGGAAGAACATCATTACGTCGCAAACGTCGCGGCACGCGGGCTAGTCAAAGCGCGCACGCATGCCATCGGCATTATTATGCCGGAATTGGTGGAGCCGTTCAACGCCACCGCGTTGCGCGCGATTTCGAATAGCGTGATTCCGACCGGCTATCGCCTCGTGCTTTACGACATGTTTGCCATGGTCAATTGGGAAGAGGAAATTTATCATCGCATCAGCTCCGAGGGCCGCGTGGACGGCATCATTCACAAAGCGCTCGAAATGGCCGAGAGCGATCTGAAGCGCCTCGAATCGCTGCACGTGCCCATGGTGGTTTTTGAAAACGAGTTGAGCTGGGTGGATTGCGTTGCGGTGGATAATGAAGAAGGCGCGTACAGCGCCACGCAATATCTCCTCAATCAAGGCCATCGCAAGATCGGTTTGGTGGGATGCAAGATGGCGAGCCAAGTGATCAATCCGCGCGTGCGCGGCGCGCAAAAGGCCTTGCAAGAAGCTGGGCTGAAGTTAGACGAAGCGCACCATTACCAAGCGACAAACTTTTCCGCGCACGAGGGCACGTTGGCTGCGGATTATTTTCATAGCTTGTCCAACAAGCCCACGGCCATCTTTGTGATCGCCGGCGATTACATGGCGTGCGGACTGCTCGCGCGCTTGCGCAAGCTCGCATATAAAATTCCCGAAGACTTTGCCTTGGTGGGATACGACGGCTTGGAACTTTCCTCTTTTCTGCATCCCCAACTTACCACCGTGCGACAGCCGCTGGAACAGATGGCCGAGGCTGCGATCGCCATGCTCATGCAGCGCATCGAACAGCGCGACAAGCCCCATGAGATCCGCAAATTCAAAACCGAGCTGCTCCTTCGCGAATCCGCGTGAGTGTCGTAGCGCAGGCCTCCTTGCCTGCACGGCATTCTGTTCAACGCCGGACACATTCCCAGCGCAATCACCCGCCGCTCGCAAGCGCCAAGATCAACACGATCGTGCCCACCATTCCCACAAGCGATCCGACAAACGCGCCGCTGAATGCCGCGCTATTCGACGGCTCACGCTTGCCGTCTTTCTGTTGCGATTGCCTTTGCGCCTGCGCCAACTCCTCACATGCCCTTGCCATTTGCGTGCTGCTGCGAGCATATTCCGAAGCCGGAAACTCTTGCGCGAGACCATGAAAACAATTTGCCGCTTCCGCGAAGTGATTTTGCCGGATGAACGCCATCGCCGTTTCATATAAAGCCTCCGCTTCTTTATTCGCAGGTATGAATAGCTCCGGCTTCGCGTGATCGACATGAACGGCAGAATCGCGCGCGTCGAGGTTCTCAACGCGGCGTTCGGGCAAGCGCGCGCCGCACGCATTGCAAAACGTGCTCGTTGCAAGATTCACCGCGCTGCAATAGGGGCAATGGAAATTTGCCTTTGCAACTTCCTCCTGCGCTGCTGCGCTTTGAATGAGCAACAAAAGCGCGCACGCAAGAGCGGAAAAAATTTTAATCGGCTTCATAAGCGTAGCCTCCGAGTTATTACTCCGAGCACTAAATAGGTTACATTTCTCGTATCCCGATTTAACTGTCATTCAGCAGGAATCTTTTTACGTACTGGAGACGACGGCCAGTGCTTAAAAGAATTTCTTCTGAATGACAGTTGAGGGGGAGGAAGTATAACTTAGATCTCGCTCGGAGTAGTAGGTTCGCTCGACATAACCAGTCACGGCTTGGCCGTGGCTGATCTGATCACTCGTGATTTACTCCGCCTTGCTCGCAGTGCGCAGCCGTCCCAACGGCAAGAGCAAGTTGAGATTCGCTTGAATGTTCGCGTCCGCGATGCCGTCGAAATCGCTGCGATAGCGCACGCCCGTGTCTGCCGCGAGCCAATTCGTGAAATAAAAGCGCACGCCGATCACGCCCGCCCAAATGTTTTTGATGTCGCCGCTATCGTGTTTTTCGCCCGCGGTGAACTCGTAAGAAGGCAAGCCTTCGATCTCAAACAACACCTGCGCTTTGGGATTCGCTTGAATCGAAACGCCGGCAAAGGGCGCCCATAAATTGCTTTGCAGCTCGCCGGAAT
>CAYNDW010000741.1:0-3633 GCA_964395375.1 uncultured Cytophagia bacterium | reverse complement strand
ATTGCGGCAGCGCACTTGCGCATCCTGCCACACGGAGTTTCTATCACAGCATGAATTATAGACAGAGGCCGCCTATCACAGCGTGAAGCAGAGAGTGGAGACTCGGGCGCAATTTGGGTGACTTCTGCGCCATGGTAGAATTCTTGGGAGCGGGTTCCTGATCCGCCTACCGCCGCTTACGCTATACGTTAGGCCGTTCGACAAATTAGTGTATCGCAAATAAAGGTGTAGCGAATGAATTTCAGTCAGATATTTGACGTGTATTCACGCCGCAACAGGCGAGTGGCGGTGTTTGCTTACAACGCACCAATTACCCTCCGAAAGAAGATCCTGTTGTTCTGTGGAGAAGTATTCAGCAATCGGCGGAACGAAGCAGGCTCGGGAGACTACATAGGAGAATTTTGGAATGAAGTACACCAGATGATGCTGTATCGGCATGGACGATTTCAGTTAATGGAACAGGGTTCTCCCTCAAATCGCACCGAGGACGCCATAGGTTTTTTGCTCAGTTGTGGCGATGAGGAGTTCCTGGATTTTATCGAGTATATGTTTCAGGTCAGATGCCTGGTTCATGTTACATTCAACGAGAATGCGCTTGTCGCAGAGATAAACGAGATACTTGTTTCGGAAAATGTTGGTTATGAATTAACGGAAATGGTACACGAGAAAGCAGTGGAGTTTGTAATGGGTCGGGAAAGAGAAGTGCTTAAGTCGCTTGCCTATCCGAAAGTCATCAGGAAGGACGATGAGGTCGTTCACGCAACTGTGATCAAGCCTGCGTTGCAATTACTGGCTGACTCCAAGTTCAAGGCGGCCAATCAAGAATATTTGGAAGCACTTGAAGATTATAAGAAGGGTGACTATGGCGATTGTCTGACGAAATGTTGTAGCTCATTTGAGAGTGTGATGAAGATATTGTGTGACAAGAAAGGTTGGCCCTACAAGCAAGCTGATACGGCGAGCACGCTAATAAGCATCGTAATGAAGAAAGCGGCACTCGATTCCTACTTTGAGCAACCATTGATGATCATAGCTACTCTTCGGAACAGGCTCAGCAAGTCGCATGGTGCTGGCATACAACCCAAGATGGTTTCGAAGAGTCGTGCTCGCTTCGCACTAAATTCAACTGCATCTGCGATAACTTTCTTGATGGACGAAGTGAAATAATGCGGATTTCTATGGCAGCATTTCAGCTTCACCGCCTAACAACGGCATGAACCCGACTTTTTCCTCGCTGCGCTCGTCATGCTGAACATTAGCTGGCAACAGGCACCGCGAAACGAAGGAACGCCTTCCTCAGCACGCCGCGTCGGTCGTGAGATGATGGTCGGACGACATAAATACGAAGTGCAAGCGTTAACTCGAAGGCGAGAGTCAACAGGCGGCATATGAGCGCACAAAACATGAAAGCCGCAGCCCGATTTGAGATCACCCCCAAACGCGCTCTGCAAACTCATTCCACTTCAGCCATAAGGATAGCCACGATGTCATCCCTATCCAATCCCTCCAGCCAAGCCAGCGAAAACGCTGCGGCATACATCAAGCTCCTCATGGAGTTGTTGGGTGAGCGCGATCCCTTTGCCGTGCAGGAAGAACTGTTTTTTGTTTTGGAAAAAGAGATTGCGGGACTCGATGATGCGATCCTGCGCCGTCCCGAAAAGCCGGGCAAGTGGTCGATTGCGCAAGTGCTCCAACATTTAGCCGATTCGGAATTGGTATTTCGTTATCGCATGCGCCTCGCGCTGGCGCAGCCGGGCGCTGCGATCCTCGGCATCGATCAGGATTTGTGGGCGAGCGGTCTCAAATACAACGAAGCCGATCCCGCCGAAGCTTTGGACTTGCTGCGCGCGTTGAGAAAAGCCAATCTCAAAATGCTGCGAGCGAGTTGGCGAGGTTCCCGCTTACAGTGAGGCATATATTTATGACTGTGCCAATGACAGAGACCGAATACATCCACACCTTCACCAAAGACGAACAAGATCGTCTGGTGCGGCAAGCTGATCTTCTGGAACCCCACCTGCACAAATACCTCGACCTATCGGGTTGTGCGAGCATGCTTGAAATTGGCTGTGGTGTCGGCGCACAACTCCGCCTGCTCTGCCGCAAATATCCGAAGCTTCATATGACCGGGGTCGATATCGCCGAAAATCAGATTCAACGAGCGCGTCTGCTTTTGGCGAAGGAATTGGCAGAAGGTCAACTTGAACTTCACACCTCCCGAGGTGACGAGTTGCCTTTCGCGGATAGCTCATTCGATGCGGTCTACATTTGCTTCGTGCTGGAACACGTGACTGATCCTACCGCAGTCCTTCGTGAAGCCAAACGCGTTCTCGTTGATGGTGGCCTGCTCTACTGCACCGAGGTGTTCAACGACGCGCTTTACGTTTATCCGCACTCGCCCGCGATCATGCAGTATTGGCGGGCATTCAATGAATGCCAACGCAAGATCGGAGGCGACCCCAACATTGGTATCCGTCTTTGCAATGTGATGATCCAAGCCGGGCTGGAGGTGGAATGGCTGAAAGACGCTTCGTATATGCTCGATCAAAGAATGACCGACTCCCACGAAAGAGCGACGTACTTCGATCACTGGTACGCCAATTTTGTCAGCGCGAAACAACGGCTGTTGTCCGAAGGGGCGATCACTTCTGCTTTGGTATCCGAATTCGAGCGGGAGTTTGATCGTCTGCGCAACTTAAACGAGGCAGTTTTCCTGTACTCTAATCGACAGGTGTGTGCGCGGAAGTCGTTACGGGAACAACCTGCAGTTCAAACTCAACCATGAAGTGCCAGCCAACAATTGCGTGAACCGGAGCGTCGAATCCGGCGGAATCTGAATTCACCGCGAAACGTCGCCGCCGAGTTGCGCGAGGCGTTCGCGATAGAACAACCCTACGAAAATCGCGCCTCAAGCCGACAATTGCAGCTTCAACGCAAACGGATCATCCCCGGTGGTTAGGCCGCGCAAGCGCGCGCTGAGGCCAGTGAATAATCGTTTCTGAATGCGATAAGCCGGAACATTTTGCGCGAGCGGTCTGCGCCGCCGGTTTTCCTGCAGCACCACAAAAACTTGGGTCAATCGTTCCAGCGAAACTTCTTCGCCATTTTCCTTTTTCCAAACCCATGCGGCATGAAGCGCTGCGCCCAACGCCGCGCCTTCGCCCTCGACCGGAATCGTTTCGGACTCGAAGATATCGGCAATGGTTTGACACCACGCCTCCGATTTAGCCAGCCCTCCAGTAATCCGGATTTCTTTTACTGCTACCGGCATGCGGCGAAAGCCGTCATACAAATTCAATAGGTGGCCTTCCAATACGGCGCGGCAAATATTTTTTTTGGTAAATTCGTCAAGCCCAAAGCCGAAATAAACCGGCGCAGCAAACGGCACATCCGGTGTTCTTTCGCCAATGTACCACGGCACGAGCACGCGGCCCTCGTTGCCGGCCTTCGTCTGCTTGATGATTGCATTAAACTCTGCATGGCTCATTTGGTATTGCGCGAGCAGCGCGTCGTAACCATTGGCCAAGTTTGACACGCACAGCAGCGGCAAATAATGTCCGGTGCTATCGCAAAACGCGGCGATCTCTCCGCTCGGATCAACAAACGGCTCTCGCATAAAACAATATGCCGTGC
>CAYNDW010000740.1:0-3639 GCA_964395375.1 uncultured Cytophagia bacterium | reverse complement strand
TTTCAACTCAGCCTCCCGGCAACGCCGCTCGGTGTTTTTGAAGTGGTGATTTACGGTTTCATGGGCCAGCCCGTGCGTCGGTTGTTGCGCGGCAAGCAATCGAACGGCAACCAAGCGTTGGTTTGGGACGGCAAAGATGACGTGGGCCAACTCGTGCCCGTGGGCAAATATTGGTTTCGCGTTAAAACCGACAAACGCGTCTATAGCAAAATGCTCATCGTCGCGCACTGAAATCCGTGCGATGTCTCTGGTTCGAGGTTAGCAATGAAGATTGCGGTTGGCAGTGATATGAAAACTCATCTCACCGAAATCGTGGTGGAAGAGTTGAAAAAAAGAGGGCATGAAGTCGAAACGTTTGGCGCGCTGGTGAAAGAATCGGCGCCCTGGCCGCGCGTTGCGGTCGAGGTTGCGGAGCAGGTAGCGCGCGGCGCGAGCGAGCAGGCCGTGTTGTTTTGCTGGACCGGCACGGGCATCAGCCTCGCGGCGAACAAAGTGCGTGGCGTGCGCGCGGCGTTGTGTCAAGACGCGGAGACCGCCCGCGGCGCGCGCCAATGGAACGACGCGAACGTGCTCGCCATGAGCCTGCGCACCGTGTCCGAGCAAGTGGCCAAAGAAATTTTGGAGGCCTGGTTCAGCACGGCGCCAAGCGCAGAACGCGAGGACGTCGCGTGTCTTGAATATCTTGAGGAAGTGGAGAAGAAGTATTTGTCGCCGGCGCAAGATTCGGCGCAGTGAAAAACTCGATGACCAAGCCAACGGCTTAGTGTGATTACCTTACCAATGCTTTAAATTGCTCACCGGTACACTCTTCCTACTTACAATCACTGCTGTCCAATTAACTTCAAACTCGGTAGATCGCTGAACAAGAAAACAGAAGCTTACGCGAGAAAAAGTTCAAAATCAGGATTCTCTAAAATCAAGTCTTGGAAAGCAATCTGTCGCCGCAATCTTATTTTACCCGTGTGAATATTGAGCAAAATGACAAACCTCGAGATAGATTATGAACTTTAATTGGCCAACAGTGACTTACAATAACACTTTTTTCAAAACACTTCACAACCTCGGGGGAAATTTCGCGCGTTTGCGTTTGCGCTGATGGCTTGGTATTGGCGCGCGCGATTTTTGAAATGGGACAATCCGTTGTCGCTGATCGTGCCCATTTCGAATCGTGAAAATATTCTCGCCGGCTTGCCAGAATCTAGACTCACTTGCAACGAATGAAACAAAGTCAACGAGGCAATGAACGGACGTGATTTTTTCCGGGCATGTGCCTCTCCGTTTCACCACCATTCAAATTCTGGAGGTCTCCATGAAGAAGTGCGCGTGTTGCTCTCGTCAAGTGTTTTTGCCAATGCAGCGCGCCTTGCTCTTGGCATGCGGCATTGCCGTGATGATGATTCTGCTGTTGCAACCTTCCGTTGCACTGGCACAGACCCCGGCGGATCTCGTCGCCGATCGCGTGTTTCTGCGCACCGGGCCAAACGCTGGCGCGGAAGTGACGAATCCGGTTGCGGGGCAGCAGTACTACGTTCATTTCGATTGGCGCAACGCCGGCGCGCTTGCGGCAAACGGCTTTCGGTTCGAAATCCGGCTTAACAACGGCGTGATTTATAGTTTCAACTCCGCTAGCGCACCAGGCAATTCGACTCACAACTCGTACGGCCCAACGCCCGTGGTTTGGCCCGCGGGCGGCGGCGTGATCAACGGCGCGCTCGACGTGAACGACGTCATCACCGAGGTGGCGGAGAACAACAACAAAGCCTATCGCACGTACGGCTTTCAAAGCTTCGGCGATTTCGATTTCACCGCGCAGGTGCGGTCCATAGAAAATTTCAACAACAACGGCGGCGCGGATCTTTGCTTTGTTTACGGCTATCAGGACGAACGGCATTACTACTACGTGATGTTCAATCGCTTCCTCAATGACACGCGCGTTTATAAAGTGCGCGACAATGATCGCATTCTTGTCGGCGATCTGGGAACTTTCGTGATTCCCGACAACACTTATCACACGGTGCGTTTGCTCCGCTCCGGCGGCGGTTTGCAGGTTTATTGGGACGGAACACTGTTGGGAACGGCGAGCGATACGGAATTCGGCGCGGGCGGCCTCGGCGTGGGCTCGTTTAACGATGCCGGCATTTTTGACGATATTTGTGTGAAAGCCGTGGGCAGCACGAATTGCCTGTTCTCGGATAATTTCGAAGACGGCAACGCCAACGGCTGGCTGCCGCTGACGCTTACGCGTTGGGACGTGATCACCGACGGCGGCGATCGCGGCTATCGCCTCCATGACACGAACCATGAGAACCAGGAGTACTTGCGCCTCGGCGAGTATAGCCTCATTGCACTCACCGGGCAAGCGGACCTCGTGGCGCAACGCATTTTTCTGCGCAACAGCGCGGGCGCGGAGGTCGATGTTCCCACTGCGGGGCAAGCGCTCACAGTGAATTTTCAGTGGCAGAACACCGGCAGCGCTGCGGCGAATAACGTTCCGGTTGAAATTCGCCGCAACGGCAATGTGCTGTGCACGGCGAATGTCACCGCCAATCCCGGCGAAGTGAAGACCACAAGCTGCGCTGCGCCGGTCGTGTTCAATCCCGGAAACTACTTCTTCGAATGCACCGTGGATGTGGGGAATCTCATCGGCGAGTCGAATGAGAACAACAACAGTATCTCGCTAACGATTGTCGTCCCCCCAGGCTGCGTTCCCACAGTATGTTCAGGCCCAGCGCTCTTTCCCGTGTTGCAAGGCGCTACGACAATCGGCACGCCGATCACGGGCCGCAATGGCAGCATGATTTGCGTGGATATTCGCATGCAGAATAACGCGCAACCGATCGGTGCCTTCGGCTTTCAAGTGCAAGTCAACCCCGCGCAATTGGCTTTCGTGAGCGCCTCGGCCGGCGATTTGACTACCGGTTTCACCAGCATCAACGCGATCGAAGCGCCGGCCGGATCGGGCAACATCATTTGCGGCGGCTTCGGCCCCAACGCGATTCCCGCGGGCCGCAGCGGCGTTTTGATTCGTTTGTGCTTCACGGTCACCTGCACCATCGGCGCGATGAGCGACATCACGCTCAACAACCTCATCGACGACGTGATCGGAATGGCCGCGTGCTGCAATACGTTTTCCTGCACCACGTGCCTCAACGACGGCGACGTGAACAATTCCAAAACGCTTTCTCCGGGCGACGCGCTCTGCGCGTTCAACATTTATCTGAACGGCGGCAGCATTCCCGCGGGCTGCGAAGAACCCAATTTTGCGTGCGAAGTCGAAGCCTCGGACGTGAACTGCAATGGCAGCGTCACGCCAAGCGACGCCCTTGCCATTTTCACGCGCTACTTGCAAGGCGGACTTCCTCTGCACTGTTTTGCTCGCACGACGCTGGCTAAATCCGACGGTAGGCCGTATCGCCTTGCGCTCAAAGAGAGCCGTGTGGTTTCATCGAACTCCGCGGGCGAAGAGTTGCTCAGGCTCGTGCTGCGTGTGGATAATCCGCAAGGTTTGCGCGCGGTGGGTTTGCAGCTTGCTTATCCTGCGGCTAAAGTCGAGCCGCTCACGGTGCAGCGCACGGCGTTGACGGCGAAGTGGGTGAAGTTGGAAGGGAAGGTTTTGTGGCCGGGCCAACTCATCATCGG
>CAYNDW010000739.1:0-3649 GCA_964395375.1 uncultured Cytophagia bacterium | reverse complement strand
GCGGCAAGCACAAGATCGTGAAGCTCGGCAACGGCAATAATTCGATTCCCGATAGCCTGCGCCATCGCGAAGCGCATTGAGCGCGTTGCGCCTTTCGTTCGTAGTGATGCCTTTAGGCATTTTAGTCAATGAGCAGCAAACGCCCGAAGCCGTCACTACGAACATATTTTCGCGGCAAAATAACCGTTCGTAGTCGTGCCTTATGAATTTTGATTTTCAAAATCGGTAATCGCCTCCTGGATGACATGATCTAGGGGCTCGTCCGCTTACTGACTTTGATCGTCAAACTTCGTAGCGTGATTTCCAACTGCAACTAGAGGCATTTAAAACTTTCGCGGTCGTTATAGTTTTTCGAGAATATTTCTATTTCTATTTCGGCAGATTAAAAACCTTGCCCACGAATGACGCGAAACACACGAATGCTTTTTTCGTGTCATTCGTGTGTTTCGCGGGCAGAAAATAAAGTCTGTTGAAGTAGAACTATACGGCGCGACTACGAACGTTCATCTTGGAGCGGGACGCTCATGGCCTTGACACAAGAACGTGTTGCTCGCTTGCCGAATGCTGCGCCGACCGCGCAGAACGCAGCGATTACCGTCATCCTTCCTTTGCGCGGCGCGCCCGACGCGCTGGCCGATTGTCTCGCTTCGCTTTCGCGCCAAACCTACCCGCATCCTCTCCTCGAAATTCAATTTCTGTTTGACAGTCCCGCGTTGTTGCTGCGCAAGCTCGTGCGCGAGTTTGTGAAGGCGCATCCGGATTTTCGCGTGCGCCAACGTTCCGCGCATGCCGCGCGCAAGGAGCGGCGACATATCGCAACCTCGACGGAACCGGATCGGCTCGTGCTCGCGTTACAATCCAACGCGATTCTGGCGGACGATTTTATCGCGCAAGCTGTAGTGTGCGCGCAGGCCTCCTCCGCGGCGAGTGTTTGCGGCCGTGTGCTTTATCAGGAAAAAGATTTTTGGACCGAGGCGTATGCCACGGTGCTCGGTTCGCATTGGACCGTGCCGCTCGCGACGCAAGATTTGACCACGGAACAGGCGCGCGCGGAAGGATGCTTGCACGCGGTTTATCGCGAAGCCGCGCTGCGCGAGGCCGGCGTGCTGCCGCAAGAAATCTTGAGCAACGAATATGAAACGGCAACGCGGCTGCATCAAAAAGGGCAGGGGCTGCATTTCTTTCCGCAATTGGTTTCGACGCTGGATTGGCGCGGCACGTTGTGGCATTTACTGGGGCATGCGTTGCAGCACGGTTTTTCGTGGGCGAAGCGCGTGAAGAAGCAGCCCGCGTTGTTGCGGCCGCATTATGTGGTTCCGTTTATCCTGCTCGTGCTCGCCGCGTTGTTCGCGAGCGGCGCGGACTTCGGCTCGACGCGCGACTTGACGTGGCTCGGCATTGCAACGTGCGGCTATCTTGTGTGCAATGTGTTGATGACGGTTGCGCTCGTGCGCCGGCAACGCTGGCGTTGTTTGCCGATTATGCCCGGCCTGCTTTTTCTCTTTCACATCGGCTTCGGCCTCGGCACGATGGTGGGCTTGCTCACCGCGAAGAAATGGGGCTCGGCGGTTCCCAAATGGATCGAGAAAGTCGCCGCCATCTGCAGCGACTATATTGCCATCACCGCGGCCTTCATGCTGTGGACGCAATTGCGCGCGCGGCTCGGACTCTTCGCGCTCGCGAATTTTGAATCCGCCTTCGCGGTTTCGAATTTGATCTTTGGCTTTTGGTTTTTGCTTTTTCTTCTGCTCGGACTTTATCGCGCGTGGAATGCGGCTTCGCGTTTGGATGAAGCCGTGGCCGTGTTCAAAATCGTCGGCGTCGGCGTGCTGCTCATCTATCTGCTCACGTTTGAGCTGGAGCAAGATTTTTCGCAGCCCCTCACGAAAACGCGCGTGTTGTTATTGAGCTATTGGTTCCTCGTCGCGGGCGCAGTAACCACCGGGCGCATGATTTTGCGCACGATCCAGCGCCACTTGCTCGAAAGCGGCGTTGGCATGCGGCGCACGCTTATTGTCGGTTGGGGAAGAAAAGCGCGCGAGCTTTATCAAGAGGTGAGCAAGTATCCTGCGCTCGGTTTTCAAGTTCTAGGCTTTGTTGAAATCAAAGCGCACGAAGGCCGGCGGCAGTTTGAAGGCGTGCCGGTGTTGGGAAGGTTGGAACAGCTTGCGGAGATCGCGCGGCGGCATCAAATCGAGGAAGTGCTCATTGCGTTGCAGCAAAAGGATCAGCGCGCGCTCATGGAAATCATTGCGCAGACCGACGGCTTGCCGGTCGGGCTTAAAATCGTGCCCGACTTGTACAGCATCATCACCGGACAAGCGCGCACGAATCAAATCTATGGCTTCCCGCTCATAGAAATTTTGCCGCAGTACATGCCCACGTGGGAGCGCGTCGCCAAGCGCGTGCTCGATTTCACACTCTCGCTCATCATTCTCGTGCTCGGCGCGCCGGTGTGGTTGCTCGTCGCGCTCATCATCAAACTAGATTCGCGCGGCCCGATCTTCTACAAACAAGAGCGCATGGGCAAAGACGGGCGGCATTTCAACGTCATCAAATTCCGCTCGATGGTTTCTGACGCGGAAAAACTCACCGGCCCTAAGTGGGCGGATAAAGACGATGCGCGCATCACGCGCAGCGGCCGCTTCATGCGCAAATGGCGCATCGATGAGATTCCGCAATTCATCAATGTCCTCGCGGGTGAGATGAGCATCGTCGGCCCTAGGCCGGAGCGGTCGTTCTTCGTGGAAAAATTGCGCAAAGAAATTCCGCTCTATCCACGGCGCTTGCGCGTGCAGCCCGGCATCACCGGCTGGGCGCAAATCAAAGGCGCATACGACGCCACGCTCGACGACGTGAAGCAAAAGCTGCAATACGATCTGTTCTATTTGGAGAACATGTCGCTGAAAATGGATTTGAAAATTATTCTGCACACGATTTACGTGATGCTGGCGGGGAGAGGGCAGTGAGGGAGTGTGAAGCGCTGAATATTCTTTCAGCGCTTAGAAAACAACTCAAGCGATGCGCAACGATCAAAAATGCTAGGCAAGAGTCGCCGCCCCGTTTTCTTGCAACTGCGATTTTTCGTAAACGAGCGCGCCAATATCATAGCCGGTATCGATGAAGATGTCGTGCGCGCGTTGGCTGATCCGGTCATAAAGTTGTTCTTCCATCTCATCCGGCACGCAGATTTCAACCCACGCATGTTGGTCTTCATACCCTGGAACCTGAATATCGACTTTTACATCCGGAGTCACGCTCTTGGCGATGGCGACCAATTCGTCGATATGTTGTTGCAGCCTCTTTTTTGATATATTTTTTTTGGATTTCATTTTGAGAGCACTCCTTTAACTTTTTGAACGAACTCTCTAGCGTGATTGAGCATTCGGCGGACACGTTTGGTCTTGGGCGAAGTTAAACCATACTGCGCGGCATTTCGCAATACGAAGGCATCGGAAAGCCAAGTGCCAAAGTTCGCGGGATAGCGTTTTCGGTTTTTGATGAACTCTTCCGTGAACTTTGACCGCAACTCGCCATGCCCCCAAGTCGGACGATCCAATCCTTCATACGCCAAATCCGCTCTTGCCGCCCAAAAGAGCGCGGCGTAAGAACAGATTGCGCACGCATTGAACAAATCAGTTTGCGCCGC
>CAYNDW010000738.1:0-3656 GCA_964395375.1 uncultured Cytophagia bacterium | reverse complement strand
TCACTCCGTGGGCAAGCGCCCGCAATTCGATGTCACCAAATCCGAAGTGGATGTTGCCAACGCGAAAGTGAACCTCATTCGCAGCCGCAACCTCGCGCAGCTTGCGAAGGTGCAATTGGAAAACGCGATGGGCGTGCATCCGCGCGCGGCTTATTCCGTGAGCGAGCAATTTACGATCGCGCCGTTCGTTGCGGGCTTGGATTCCGCGCAGGCATTGGCGCAAAACGCGCGACCCGATTTGCGCTCGGCTTGGGCGCGCTTCAATGCAAATCGCGCGCTCGTGTCCGCGGCGTGGCGGCAGCATTTGCCCACGCTGTCTCTTTCCGGCAATTATATTTGGAGCGCGTTCGATTTTCCGCTCTTCAGCCGTTGGAACGCGGGCGTGACGTTGAGCGTGCCGTTGTTTCAAGGCTTCAACGTGAGCGCGCAAGTGCAGCAAGCCCGCGCGAGCGAAGATTTTTCACGCGCGAATATCGACGTGTTGATTGAAAACGTGCGTTTGGAAGTCGAACAAAGTTATCTCGAAATGAAAGAGGCGGAAGAAAGAATCAGCGCGACGGCGAAGCTGGTGGAATTGTCACAGCAAAATTTAAAACTCGCCGAAGCGCGCTATAACTCCGGCGTCGGTTCGGCCATCGAAATCACCGACGCGCAACTCACACTCTCCAACGCGCGCATCACCCACATCCAAGCGCAATACGATTACAACCGCGCCCTCGTGCGCCTGCGCCGCGCCACGGGAAAAATTGAATAAGGCCGCAACAAGCTTTTCTCCGAACTTGATTTTAGCGCGCGAGGTGAATACTTTGTTTGGAGAGGAAAAGCCTCTCGCTGCAATTGAGCACCGAAAAATTTTGCCTGCATGGTTATCGCAATGAATCCTTCCGCACGATTGGTTTCAATTTCAATTCAAGGCTATCGGCCATTTCGAGAGTTTCAAGCCGCGTTTGGCGCGCTCGAAGTCTTTGTCGGCGCAAACGGGGCCGGCAAGTCTAGCTTGTTCGAGTTTTTGAAGTTTTTGCGCGACAGCGTCTCTCAAGAAATTCCCGCGGAAATCATTGCCGGCGCCATCGGCCAAGAAATTTTTCATATTCCCGGACCGCAAAAATTGGGGTGGAACGCGGAGATCGAGGCCGGCTTGCCAACGACGTTGCACTATCAAGGCGAGTTGCTCGGGCCGGTTGGCCGCACGCAAGTTTCATTCGAGCGCGTGCAGTCTTCCGCACCGGCGAGTAAAAATTCATTCTTGTATATGGACGTGAAAGCGAGGGAAGGATTCGCGCAGGAGCCTCTCCCTAATAAAGTCACGAAGCAGAAGCTTGCGCTCAAGCGTCCCAATCAACTCGCGCTCAGCATGATGACCAACCCCGCGTTGATGACCTTGTATCATTTGCGCGAGTATATTCAGGGATGGAAATTTTATAGCTCTTTCAATATCGCAAGCGACAAGCTGCGCAAATCCGTTCCCCTCGAACAAGAGCCGGTGCTGCACGAAGACGCCGGTAATCTCAGCTCGCTCTTGCACTATCTCATGACCGAACATCGCCCGGCTTTTGATGAGCTGCAACTGCATCTGCGCTCCGTCATTCCCGGCTTTCGCGGCCTCACGGTCAAAGCGCGGGGCGGGCCCGGAGAAGTCATCGCCTTCTGGCAAGAAGAGGGCGTTGATCGCGAGCTGAGTCTCGCCGATCTCTCCGACGGAATTTTGCGGCTCATCTGTTGGATGGCGCTTTGCCTGCAACCCAATCCGCCTTCGCTTATCTGCATTGATGAGCCTGATCAAGGCGTCCATCCTAAAACCCTGCCCGTGCTTGCCGGACTGTTTGAAAAGGCCTGCCAACGCACTCAAATTTTTCTCGCCACGCATGCTTCTTATTTTCTCATGCAATTCGATCTCGCTCGTATTGCCGTCATGAGAAAAGAAAACGGGGAAGCGCGCTTTTTGAAACCGCAAGACTCCAAGATCCTTGCCGCAAACTTGCAAGACTTCGGTGCGAATGAAATCGAGCTCATGCATCGCAGCGAGGAATTGGAGCTCCTGGCATGAAGGTTATAATATATGTCGAAGGGCCGTCGGATAAAGCGGCGTTAACCGCGCTGCTGGCGCCGCTGTTGAGCTTAAAGCAACAGCAGGGCGTGGCAATTAATTTCTTCGAAGCGCCGCCCGGCAACAAGAAAGAATCCGTGCTGATCAAAGTTCCCGCCAAAGCCGCGAATATTCTGCTCAATGATCCTCAAACCCTCGTTATCGCACTGCCCGATCTTTATCCCCGGAACATTGGCTTCCAGCATGAAACCGTCGAGGAGCTCGTTGCCGGCGTTTATAAAAATCTTGCGACGGCTCTGAGCAGCAAAGGAGCGAAAGACGACATTCGTTTAAAAGATCGCTTTAAAGTATTTTGTTTGAAGCATGATTTGGAGGCCTTGCTCTTGGCTGCGCTTGAGCCTCTAAAGCAACGGCTAGGGCTAAAAGAGCTTGAACCTTCTTGGCGCATTCCGGTGGAGGAGCAGAACCACGATCATCCCCCGAAAGAAATTGTAGAGGAGCTTTTCAAAAAGCACGGGCAACGCTATCAAGGAACGGTCGACGCCCCAATGATTTTGGGCACGGCTTCACACCAAGAGATTGCCGACGCCTGCCCGCAATGCTTCAAACCATTTGTGGATTTTTTGGCGCAAGTAAGCTGAAGTCTTCAACACCAGTTTGTAAAATCTCCAACGAGGTTGTTATGAGCCTTCGCATGATCAAAGCCGCGGCATTGCTTTTTTTATTTCTCACCGCTCCGCTCTTCGCCTATATCAAAACCACGCACCTGGTCGCCATGCGCGATCAAATGCAACTCGCCACCGATATTTATCTTTCCGAAACGCCCGGCGTGTGGCCCGCGATACTCATTCGCACGCCGTATAGCAAAGAACTAGGGCAGCAAGAACTGCTCGGCATCTCGATACTTGTGGGCCAAGGCTATGCAGTTGCGGTGCAAGACATGCGCGGCCGCTTCGCTTCGCAAGGCGTCGATAGTTTATTTCTCGACGATGGCTGGGGCAAGCGGCAAGACGGCTACGACACGGTCGAATGGATTGCAGTGCAACCGTGGTGCAACGGCAAAGTCGGCACGTGGGGCGCGTCCGCGCTGGGCATTGCGCAATACCTGCTGGCCGGCAGCGCGCCGCCGCATTTGGTTTGTCAATTCGTGGAAGTCGGCGCAACGAATCTTCATGCGCAAGCCGCGTTTCCCGGCGGCGCGTTGCTGCAAAATTTAGTGGAAGGTTGGATCGCGGGGCAGGGCACCACTTATCTATTGCCGTTCGTGTTTGGCAATCCGAGTTACAACGCCACGTGGGCGCGCCTCAATCTCGAATCGCGTTTTGACGTCGTCAATGTGCCGATCTATCATTGGGGCGGATGGCACGACATCTTCACCGAAGGCGCGATCAACGGCTTCACCGGCTTACAGCACAACGGCGCAACCGGCGCGCGTGGCAAACAAAAATTGCTCATGGGCCCGTGGACGCACGGGACATGGGACGAACGCAAGCAGGGCGAACTTACTTTCCCGGCCAATTCCACGCGGCTTGATTTCACCGAAATTTTGCGCTGGTTCAATTACTGGCTGCAAGGCCAAGACAACGGCATCATGAATGAACCGGCGGTG
>CAYNDW010000737.1:0-3663 GCA_964395375.1 uncultured Cytophagia bacterium | reverse complement strand
TCGGCGATCCGCAAAATTTTATGGACCAACTCGTGACGAACATCGAAAAGATTTTCAGCACCGAGCCGGTTCATCTCTACGCCAATGCGAGCTACATTCCCGATGAGCTGAATTCTCGTTATGACGAGTTGTGGACGCCGGGCCGCATGGATCGCGTGATCAAAGTTTTGGTGGATAAAAAAATCGCGATGGAGATCAACGACCGCCGCAAAATTCCGAGCGCGGCTTTCATCAAACGCGCGAAAGCCGCGGGCGTGAAATTCACTTTCGGTACCAACAACGCGGGCGGCGATGATTTGGGCAAGCTGGCGTATTGCGTTGCAATGATCGAGCAATGCGGCTTGAAGCCGGAAGATATGTGGATGCCGAAAGAGAAGAAATGATGAAATAATTTAAGCGACGCATAAGAATCAGGGTAAGGAATTTTTCTAGAGATTTAATGCACACGGAAATGAAAGATGGACAGAGAACTTATACAAACCTTGACCAAAGATTTCGAGTCCTACGCGACCGAAGTCGAGGGCGTAGAGTGCTGGTTTGCGCGAGATCTGCAGCTTTTGCTTGGCTACAAGGAATGGCGTAATTTTGGTTTGGTCATCGAAAAAGCCCAACTCGCCTGCAAAAACGCGGGAAACGAAATCGCCGACCATTTTGTTGGCGTCAACAAAATGGTCGAGCTTGGGTCCAGCGCCAAACGTGAAATCGACGATATGCTTCTATCCCGCTATGCGTGCTATCTCATCGCGCAAAACGGCGACCCGCGCAAGGAACAAATTGCCTTTGCCCAAACCTACTTCGCGCTGCAAACGCGCAAGCAAGAACTCCTGGAAGAGCGCATACGTTTGGCAGAGCGTCTTCGCGCTAGAAACAAATTGATCATTAGCGAAACCGAGCTATCAAAACTCATCTATGAGCGCGGAGTTGACGAAATCGGTTTTGGCAGGATACGCAGCAAGGGAGATGCTGCCCTCTTTGGCGGGCACAACACCCAGCAGATGAAAATCAGATTGAGTATTCCGAAGAGCCGTCCTCTAGCTGATTTTCTCCCGACCATCACGATAACCGCAAAAAACCTTGCCACTGAAATCACGAATTTCAATGTTCAGCAACAAGATCTTCAAGGCGAGTCGGCGATTACAACGGAGCATATTCAAAATAATTCGGCGATTCGAAAGACTTTGATCGAACGCGGCATCAAGCCTGAAAATCTTCCTCCCGAAGAGGATATCAAGAAGCTTGAAAGGCGGCTTGCAACGGAAGACAAGAAATCCCTCAAACAATCCCATCAACTCAAACGTCCCGAAAAGAAAAACTAACTTTGGTGATTGTCATGAAAAATCGAATCCGTTTATTTGAAAAGGTTTTCGTTGCCATGATTTTATCGGCATCCTCTGCGGTGGTTCTTTCTTTTGCCCAACAAAAGTCCGTTGGGGTTTTCGAACAACACGGCGACATCGGTGCCGTCGCCAAGCGCGGCGCGGCGGAATTTGACGCCGCCAAGAAAACCTATCTCCTTACCGGCGGCGGCGAGAACATGTGGTTCAACAAAGATGCGTTTCACTTTGTTTGGAAAAAAGCCTCGGGCGACGTCTCGCTCGCCGCGGAGATCAAGTTGCTCGGCAAGAACAGTCATGCGCATCGCAAAGCCTGCTTGCTCATTCGCCAAACTCTCGACGCGGACTCGCCCTATGCCGATGCCGCGCTGCACGGCAACGGCCTCGCCTCGCTGCAATATCGCGAGGAGCAAGGCGGCCCGACGCGCGAGATTCAATCCAATGTCGTCACGCCGCGACGCCTTAGCATTGAAAAAGAGGGCGATTATGTTTCGCTGTCAATCGCACGCGAGAACGAAGCGTTGCACGCCGCCGGCGGCGCGTTCAAAATCAAATTCAGCGATCCCTTCTTCATTGGTCTCGGCGTTTGTGCGCACGACACCAACGCGGTGGAGCAAGCCGCTTTCTCCAATGTTGAAATCATGAGCGGAAAAATGAAAACCGCGGAGGAGCCGGTGTTGGAGAGCACGCTCGAAATCATAACCATTGCCTCGCAAGATCGGCGCGTGGTGCATCATGCGCGCGCGCATTTCGAAGCGCCGAATTGGTCGCGCGACGGCGCGCATTTGTTGTTCAATCAAAGCGGGAGGCTTTACACGATTCCCGTTTCCGGCGGCGAGCCTAAGCTGCTCGACACTGGCTTTGCGACGCGCTGCAACAACGATCACGGTTATTCGCCCGACGGCACGCAGCTTGTGATTAGCGATCAATCCCAAGGCAACAATCAATCGCTCATCTACATTTTGCCGAGCACCGGCGGCACGCCGCGTTTGGTCACGAAACTCGGGCCTTCGTATTGGCATGGCTATTCGCCCGACGGCAAGACGCTCGCGTACTGCGCCGAGCGCAACGGCAACTACGATGTTTATTCGATCGCGGTCGAGGGTGGCGCGGAAACGCGATTGACCACTGCGGAAGGACTCGACGACGGCCCGGATTATTCGCCCGACGGCCAATACATTTACTTCAACTCCGTGCGCACGGGCTTGATGCAAATCTGGCGCATGAAGACCGATGGCAGCGAGCAAACGCAAATCACGTTCGACGAATACAACAATTGGTTCGCGCATCCTTCGCCCGACGGCAAATGGCTCGTGATTCTTTCTTATGAAAAAGACGTGACCGGCCATCCCGCGAACAAAGACGTGAGGCTGCGCCTCATGCCCGCGAGCGGCGGTGCGTTGCAAGTGCTGGCCAAACTTTTCGGCGGGCAAGGCACAATCAACGTGCCCTCGTGGTCGCCCGATAGCAAGCAGCTTGCGTTTGTGAGTTATGCGCTGAAAGCAAACGTGAATTAGAAAAATAAACGTGGCTTCAAGATGGATTTAGGGCGCAGCATTTTTCGTGTTTCCAAAATTCGCCGCCAAGCTCTAACGGCGGCTAGCTGTTGACCATCAATCGGAGGAGGTTGCTATGATCACGTTGGATATGCTTTGGCTTCCCATTCTGCTGTCCGCGGTGTTCGTCTTTCTGGTGAGTTCCGTCATCCATATGGCGTTGCCCTGGCACAAAGGCGAATACCCGGCAGTGCCCAATCAAGATCAAGTGCGGGATGCGCTGCGGTCGTTCGCGATCCCGCCGGGAGACTACATGATCCCACGGGCCGCGAGCCACAAGGAAATGAGCGCGCCCGAGTTTATCGAAAAACTAAACCAGGGTCCGGTGATGATCGTTACGGTTTTACCGAACGGCCCGATTTCCATGGGCAAGAGCCTCGTACTGTGGTTCATCTATTCCGTGGCCATCAGCTATGTCACCGCATACGTTTCGGGCCGCGCGCTCGGCGCGGATGCAACGTACCTTCGCGTTTTTCAATTCGTCGGCACCGCGGCGTTTATGGGATACTCCCTCGCACTCGTGCAGGCGTCAATTTGGTACGGCCGCGCGTGGAGCACAACGATCAAATCCATGATCGACGGCTTGCTCTACGCGCTCGTGACCGCGGGCACGTTTGGATGGCTCTGGCCGCGCTAGACAAGCCGTTCTGGCATTACTGATGTAGGGTAAGTGTTTCCTCACAATGCTGCGCCCGCATTTAGAAAAACACCACCACTACACAAGGCGGACTCACTATGTCAAGTTAAAAGATCATTTCTTGAGATTTTTTTGT
>CAYNDW010000736.1:2916-3666 GCA_964395375.1 uncultured Cytophagia bacterium | reverse complement strand
TAGCCGCACCGCGCAAAGCCTTTTGCAAGTGCCGACGAACGTCGATGCGCTCTTGCAGCGCGCGTGTCAAGACTGCCATACGAATAACACAAGCTGGCCGTGGTATAGCAATATCTCGCCGGTCTCGTGGTTTGTGGCCGAGCATGTGAAAGACGGCCGGCGGCATTTGAATTTTTCCGATTGGGCGAAGTATGACGTCAAACGCGCCGATCATAAGCTGGAAGAGATTATCGAAATGGTCGAGCAACGCGCGATGCCATTGCCCTCGTATCTGCCGTTGCATGCTCACGCCCGGCTCTCCGACGACGACGTGCGGGTGCTAGTCGAATGGGCCAAAGCGGAGCGTACGCGCATGAATGAAAATGCCGCGGAAACGACGCCATGACCAACTTCGAATTTAAAGCGCGCTTGCACGACGTACAGCGGGTGCGAGTCGTGCTGCAACAACGCAACACTGAAGTGGTCGGCGTGATGCTGCAAACCGACACGTACTTTCACGCGCCGCAAGGCCGTCTTAAATTGCGCGAGATTGCGTTCGTGCCGTTTGCGCATGGAGAAAAAACTCCGCCGCGCGCGGAATTGATTTTTTATCAGCGTGTGGATCAAGCAAGCGTGAAACGCAGCGACTATCTCATCGCGCCTGTGTCCGAGCCGCGGCGCATGAATGAACTGCTCGCCGCGATTTTGGGCGTGCGCGTGGTGGTGAAGAAACGCCGCGAGCTTTATTTGCTCGGCTATGAACAACAGCCG
>CAYNDW010000736.1:762-2906 GCA_964395375.1 uncultured Cytophagia bacterium | reverse complement strand
GTGCACCTTGATCAAGTCGAGGGGCTGGGCAACTTTGTCGAAGTCGAAGCCGTGGTGGGCGAGGGGATTGCCGTGGAGCTAGCTCAGGCCGAAGCGCAAAATTTGTTGGCGCAGTTCGGCGTGGCCGCGGAGGATTTGATCAACGGCTCTTATTCGGATTTGCTGGAGGAGGGGAAGCGATAAAAAGCGGGAGGTTGAATCGCGAACAAACAAAGATTGCATCGTTTGAATTTTCTGTTAAATTATCCGTTGAACAATCAATTAAAACTGAGAGCCTGTTTATATGTTCGGCGGCAAACTCTGGATACAACGCGACCGTTTCGGAAACGATATTTATTTTACACGCGAGCGCTGGGAACACATTATTGCTTCCGACAATCATCCAGAACTTGAACCATACTTTGCCTATGTGTCTGAAACGATTCGCACCGGTCCCCGCAGGCAAGACGCATATGATCCAAACAGCTATCAGTATTATCGCGCTTACAAAGATCTTCCCGATGACAATACGCACATGGTTGTTTGCGTCCGGTTCCGTTGGTCCGTAAGCTCGGAGGGAGATTTGCGAGAGGAAAAGTTTGTGACGACGGCTTACTTTCAATTTTTCTAGGATAAGATATGAGTGAGATCAAAATCAACTATGACGAAGAAGGTGACGTGCTCTATGTCTCTTTCGGGCGAAGCGAGCACATCACCGGAGTAGAGCTGGCCAATAATGTTCTATTGCGTCTTGATACCGGCAAAATTACAGGCGCCTCTCCGCGCGCAGTCGGCCTCACCTTTATAAGCTTCTCTCGCATGCGGGAGCATTACGGCGATAAGCCCCTGAGTGTGCCTCTGGCAAAGTTACGCAACTTACCCGAAGAGTTGTGGCAGGCAGTATGGGCTGTGCTCATATCTCCGCCGGTGAGCGATTTCTTGTCGATAGCTGTATTTTTACCGCCGCAGATTCCTCCCTTGCCGGAGCGGGTTGCAGCCTAAACTAAAAATCCCCCAGAGCATGCTCTGAGGGATTTTTTATTAGGAGAGGAGGAGCCGAAAGGAAGGCGCAGGGTGAAGAGCGAAAGGTGAAGGGGGAAGAGCGCCCTTCGCACTTCGCCTTTCACTCTTCGCTCATCAAAGCTACTTCGCGAGCACCATCTTTTTCGTCGACACAAACCCGTCTACTTCCAACCGATAATGATACACGCCCGAGGGCACGGAATTGCCATGCTGATCGCGGCCGTTCCAGAACACGGTGTGATTACCGGCTTCACGCAGATCATTCACGAGGCGAATTACTTTTTGCCCGAGCGTGTTATAAATCGTGAGCTGCACGCGCCCCGGCTTGGGCAATTGATATTCGAGGTTCGTCGTCGGGTTGAATGGGTTCGGATAATTTTGGCTGAGAGCATATTTATCCGGCAACGTTACGAGCGCTTCCACCGGCCCGTGCAGCGTTGACTTGCCGCTCACGTCAATGTCTTCGAGCTTGTAGTAATACTTCGCGCCGGCTTGCACGTTCTCATCCACAAAGGAATAGAGGCCATCGCGTCGCGGACGAAGCATCTCGCTCGTGATGCGAGTATAGACGCCGTTCACACTGGCGCTGCGCTGCACATGAAAGCCTGCGTTATAACTTTCCGAAGTCGTGCTCCAGCGCAGCGTCACCGTGCCCTTCGCCTCCGCGCTCGCGGAGAAGCTGCTCAAGAGCACCGGCACTTTGACGACCCATTGCGTTTTGATTTCATCTTCGCCGTCGGAGATGACGCATTGCACATAGGACAACCCCGGCAAGCCCACGAATTGATACCCGCTCGAATCCTTGCCCACCTTGCGGCTGTCTTGATACCACGCGTAATGCAGCAGCGTGCCCGGATCATCATCCGTGGCCTTCACGCTCATCTTCAATCGGCCCACGCCGTCGTTGCCTTCTTTGAAAGTCGTGTCCGGCTTTGAGCCGTCTCCGATGCCAATTGGAACGCGACTCACCAAGCGCGGCAGACGATTGCGATTGAGCACTTCGATGCGCACGACTTCAATATCCACGCCGCCTTTGCCATCGCGCACATAGAACGCCGGCTCATACACGCCCGCGCTGCTTTGTGTGGTTTGCCATCTAAAGACGCGCGTGTTTAAAGAATCAAAAGCGGAGCCGGGCGGCA
>CAYNDW010000736.1:0-752 GCA_964395375.1 uncultured Cytophagia bacterium | reverse complement strand
CCGCGCCCGCTTCCGTGATCTTTTGATCCGGCACCTCATTGAACACCGGAAAGTTATTGGCAAAGCCCGTGGCCGTGAACGTGACGGATGGCACTTGCACGCCGCCGTTCTTCAGCGCACTCACTTTGTTCTCGCCCGCGACCGCGCCGAGCGTGAGACTCACTTGCGCGACGCCGTTGCTGTCGCTCGTGGTGCTAAATGAAACCACGCTCGCTTGCCCGTTCAAAAAGCCGCCGCCCTTGGTAATCACAAAATTTGCGCCTTCGCCCAAACTCGGATTGCCGTATTGATCTTTGAACAACACTTGCAGCGGAAAGTTGAGCGCCTTCTTAATCGTGCCGCCTTGATTGTTCGTGCGCGCCACGGCCTGCATCGAAACCGCGGCCTCGGCTTGCGCATACACCGGAATCGTCAGCGGCGAACCGGCAAGACCGTCCGCGATCACTTGCACGTAACGATAGCCGCTCGTATTGTCGAAATTCACAAACGTCGTCGCAATGCCGCCGCCGGTGGTGGCCACTGCGGTTTTCGTTAAGCTGCCCGTGCCTTTGAGCAAGCGAAACTGCACCGTGTAATTGTCGATGCCGTTGCCGCGATTGTCCGTCACTTGCACGCGCACCGGCCCGGATTGCCCGGCCACGCGACCGCTCGGCCTCGGTGTTTGCAGTGCGATGCAACACGGCCTGCCGCCGATCGCTTGCGCTCTGAAATCAATCGGCGAGCCTTCGAGGCCGTCACTGCTCACGCGCACG
>CAYNDW010000735.1:0-3682 GCA_964395375.1 uncultured Cytophagia bacterium | reverse complement strand
AGAACAGAGAGAACAGAGAGAACAGAGAGAACAGAGAGAACAGAGAGAACAGAGAGAACAGAGAAAAGATTCTCCGTTTTCTCTGTTCTCTCTTGTGGTTCTTTATCGAACTCAAGCCGCCCGAAGGGCTGCGGTTTTCAGCTTGTCTGAAAATCCGCTGTAGGATATAGCTCATCATCGTATAGCGCAACAAGGCAGGCAATCAATCAATTGCTATACGAACTCGGTGTGCAACTCTTAAAAAGAGTAAGGCGAAATCATCCAAAAATCAACCAGAAACTTTGCGTGAACCCTCGCTATTAGCCACCAGTATCAAGCAACCAGCAACCAGCGAATACCTCCAACTCGCCGCATCCCTCCCACCTGCTCTTGGCTCATTGGCTCTCTGGCTCCTTCTCTTTTTTGGCTCCTTGCCTAGTACCTCCAACTCGTCGTGTCCGCTCCCGCCGGCGCGGTCTTCAACAAGCGCTCGAGGATTTTAGGTACGTACATTTGATTGTAACGCAGACGCGAGAGCGCATTCGGCCTCGTGGGATCGCCGTTCCAGCAATGCTCCGCGCGGTCGCCGTAATCCACCTCGCCGTTGTAATACGGATTTTTCGTGCTCTCTAAAAATTCTTCCACGAGATACACGGCGTTGTTGAGATAATAATTGTCCATGTCCCCGCAATAGAGATGAATCTTGCCTTCGAGCTTAGGCCCGAGCTTCGCCCAATCGCGTTTAAGAATGTAGCCGAGATCATAATTCTCGCGCCAATGCTCCGCGACTTTGTGATCGATCTCGCCCGTCACTTTATTCCAAATCGGTTTGGGATAACCATTCTCGCCCACGGGCGAATACACCGCTTCCCAAATATCCCATTGCCCGCCGGAGCGACTGTTCGTTGCCAGCGCAAGTTCGAGATGATTGTATTGCTCCAATGTCGTGCTCACTTCGCCGAGATAGTTGCGCTTGCCGGGGCGCGGCACTCTTTTGAACGGGCCTTCTTCGTAATATGCATTCTTGTGGCGATAGATATCGACCACCGTGTACGCGCGAAAATCTATCGGGTCCGGACATGCGGCAAAGCAGCCGTTGTATTCTTCGGGATAGAGCACCTGCGCCGCGAGCGCTTCCCAACCGCCGGTGGAGCCGCCGTAAAGAAAGCGCGACCAGCCCGCGCCAATGCCGCGAAATTGTTTTTCGATAAACGGAATCAACTCATACGTGATCGCATCGCCATACGGGCCGAGGTTCGCGGAGTTCACGGCATACGAGTCGTCGTAATACGGATTCGCGTGTTGAATCTCGATGATCACGAAGCGCGGAAAGTTCGGGCCGGTCCATTCTTGATAAAACTTGTACGCATGCTCCTGCACGATCTTGTTGTAACCGTGCAGATTGAAGCGTTTGTTGTAATCGGGCTGGAGATTGGGATCGGGCGGCGTTTCGCGAAAGCCGCCAAAGGTCTGCGGAAAATGTCCGTGGAAAATCATGAGCGGATAGCGCGCCTCGGGATGCGTGTCAAAGCCTTCGGGCAAGAGCACGCACGCGCCGAGGAACATCGGCCTGCCCCAAAACTTCGTGAGCCGCTCGCTTTGCATCTTTATGTGCTTGATGTACTTCGTGTCTTTCGGCGGCTCGATGGCTGCGATCTCTTGTTCGAGCGAAATCTTGATGACTTCATTCTTGCGCGGATCAATCCAAATCTTTTTCGGCGTGCTATAAAGATTGCCCGGCGCGCGATTCCATTGCTGGCCCTCTCCCCTATCCATCGGCAATTTGACCGTGTGGCCATCACTGCGCTGAAACGTCTCATACTTGTGCAGCAGCGCCTGCACCCAATACGCGCGCGGCTTGATTTCCGCGAGGCTATTCACAGGATAGCCAAACACGCTCGCATCGAACACGGCTTCTTGAGCAGGCTTGAGGCCTTCGACGTTCACACCGAAGACCTGCTGCGTTTCGGGATCGTCGCTGATTTGAAAGCGCGGCTCGTTCGTGCTGTCAGTGGAAAACATGAGCAACACACGGCCATCGAGCGGGGTTTGCGATTTGGTTGCGGGGAAGGAAACAGCGAAGCGGAGTTTGTTGGAAGGCTTTGCAGCTTGTGCTTGGGCGAAGAGAACGGTGTGGCAAAAGCAAATGAATAGGTACAGCACCCATCTACGCGTGTGAATGCGGTTCATGGCTCTTCCTCCTCAAAATTATACTAACTGCAGATTTGTTTGTAGCTCCCCTCGATGTCATTCAGCAGGAATCTTTTTAAGCACTCGGCAATATCTCCAGCGCGTAAAAGGATTCCTCCTGAATGACAGGCGAGGGGAGGTGTAACCTATCTTATGCTCGGAGTTAAAACTCTTTTGGCCCACGAAACGCACAAACATGCAAAAGATTTTTCTCGTGCTTCGTGTGTTTTGTGGGCATGCGTTTTAATGCGACGACGCAAATTGAGAAGCCGTATTTTTTTTCTAAAATGCGGAATGCCGAGAAGAATGTCAAGGGGCGGGAGCGTTCTTTAATGGCTCCTCAAACCCAGCGCGGCGCGCAAACGAAACGTATCCGCCTGCTCCGCATGCCCCTGCCAACTCGCAAGGCGTTGTTCTAAATTTTCGGGAGCGCTTTCCTGCCAACCTCGCAAGCGCGTCTTGAAACTGCGCACATTAACCGCGGCCAAAAGACGGTGCGTGCGAAAAACTTTCTGTCCGAGAAAGTGCCGCCCGACTCTCGCCGGGTAAATATAACAGTGCTTGTGATGAAGCTTGATGCGATGGTGCTCGGCAGTGAATACCGATACCTGCTCCCGCCACGCATGCAGCTCGGCTTTGCGCTGCGAAAAGAGCGCGGAGTCGTCCACGTAGCGCAAATACGCGCGGCAATGCAACTGCTCTTTGATGAAATGATCGAGCGGGTCGAGATAAACGTTCGCGAAGAACTGGCTGGTGAGATTACCGATGGGCAAACCGCGCTGGCGTGTGATGGGCGTGAAGAGGTCGTCGCCGGCAAAATAATCCATGGGCGACTCCTGCTCGTTGCTGCCGTCGATAATGGCGTCGATGAGCCACAGCGCTTTTAAGTCTCCGATGCGACGGCGAAGGAGCGCTTTCAAAATCTCGTGATCAATTGAGGGAAAGTATTTCTTGAAGTCGAGCTTGAGCACGTATTCATACAGCCGCAGAAAATGTTGGTAGCGTCGAATGGCGCGATGCGTGCCTTTACCGACGCGATTCGCATACGAGTCAAAAATGAAGCTGCGTTCGAACAGCGGGCCAATGACGTTGATAAGCGCATGATGCACCACGCGGTCGCGAAACGGCGCGGCGCTGATCAAACGCGGCTTGGGAGCATAGATTCGAGACGTGGAGTATTGGCCGGGGCGATAGGTTTGCGCTTCCAACTCCTCCTGCAAGCGCCAAAGGTTGTCTTCCAAACGCTCGAAGAAGAGTAGCACATAAGGCCGTTCGCGCTTGCCTTGCGCGGCTTTGTGCGCCGCGAGGAGGAGGTTTTCGAAAGAAGTGATTTTCGCGAAGAGGTTGGTAAAAGTTTTCATTAGAGGACGCGACGCATTCTCCGAACAATTCCCCCCTTGAGGGGGGTTAGGGGGGTGTTCTCTGCATCGTGCACGCCTCAGAAAACACCCCCCAGGCCCCCCCCAAGGGGGGGATTTATTAAAACGCTTTAAAAAAAAACCAAGCAGCTGCT
>CAYNDW010000734.1:0-3683 GCA_964395375.1 uncultured Cytophagia bacterium | reverse complement strand
GTGATCCCCTATCTCCCGACCGAGAGCGAACTCATGGCCCTTGGCCGTCGTCGCGCAGCCGTCAGCCTGGCCGGTCTCGGTGTCGTGTTGGGAGCTGCCGTCATCCTGCATCTGGTGTGGATGCCGCTGGACGTGTTGTGGTACGCGCTCATGAGAAAACTGGGCTGAGAGGACGAGAAGAGGAGACGCCGATGGAGTATTTGCAACAGGGGCTGGAACGGTTCAAGCAGGAGCATGGATCGGAAAGAGTCTCTCCGAGGCCCGCAGGCCGGCCGGTACCGTCATCGCCTCAACCCATTGTCTATACGTCGACGAAGAACGTCGAAATCACCGATGATCTGATGCGCGCCCAGCGTTTGATTACCGGGTTTGAAGGGGGCGCATTCGTCGATGCGTACAAGATATTACGGACTCAAGTCGTTCAACAGTGTCGTCAAAAAGGGTGGAATGTCTTGGGCGTTACGAGTCCCGCGTCGCATGAAGGGAAAACATTGACGTCGGTGAACCTCTCACTCGCTCTGGCAATGGATTTGTCCCACACGGTGCTGCTCGTGGACGCGGATATGCGCCGGCCCGCGGTCCATCAGGCTTTCGGCATGGAGAGCTGCCCTGGGTTGACCGAATATCTCTTCGATGAGACTCCGATCGAGCAGCTGTTGGTTCATCCGGGCATCGGTCGATTTGTGTTTCTTCCGGGGGGGCGCAAGATAGCGAATTCGGCAGAGGCGCTGGCTTCGCCCAGGATGGGGGCGTTGGTTTCAGAGTTCAAACACCGTTACCCCGATCGCCTGCTGGTGTTCGATTTGCCTCCTCTGTTGTCCCGCGCCGACGTCCTCGGATTCGTTCCTCACATCGATGCGCTGCTGTTGGTGGTCGAAGAGGGGCGGACCGGCTCGGCCGATGTCGAGCGGGCGATGACGGCCTTGAAGGGAACTGTGCCGGTGCTCGGCAGTGTCTTGAACATGTCCGGACGGGCAGAGATGACTCGTCGCCGCGCGAAAAACCTATTCATGGCGTATTCGGGATAACAGGGCTATGTACGAAACCTACTATCACCTGAAGACAAAGCCGTTCACGCTGCTTCCGGACCCAGGATTTCTCTTTCTGGGGTCCAGGCACAAGATGGCGCTGAGTTTGTTGGAATATGGGCTGGTGAACGGGTCCGCTTTTATCGTCATGACCGGCGAGCCCGGCACAGGAAAGACCACACTATTGAACCGGGTATTGGATCAATCGAAACGTCAATGGACTATCGGTATGCTGGAGAATACACACGGTGGGTTGGGCGGGCTCATGCCGTGGATCATGGCCTCCTTTGGCTTGGAGACGAAAGGAAAGAGCGAAGTGGAACTCTTTCATGAGTTCGCGCGATTCTTGGAGAGTGAACAGACTGCCGGACGGCGGGTTCTCCTGGTCCTCGATGAGGCTCAAAACGTCGGATTGGCTATGCTGGAGGAGCTCCGATTGCTGTCGAACCTGAACGATGGCAGACGTCGTTCGCTGCAAATCCTGCTGTCTGGACAACCGGCGCTTCGAGATCTCTTGAAGGGGCCAGGGATGGAACAGTTCGCCCAGCGCATTGCGGTGGAGTATGCGCTGGAACCGTTGGCCGAGGAGGAGGCCATCGCATACATCGGCCATCGCGTCCGTGTGGCCGGTGGCAGGAAACTGTTATTTTCCACGCTCGCCTGTCGAAAGATTTTTGCATTGGCCGGCGGGATTCCTCGGCTGATGAATCAGCTATGCGACCATGTTTTGGTGTACGGGTACGCGTCGCAAGCCGATGTGATCACCGCTCGTCTCGTGCTCAATGCGGCACGAGCGCGGGATCGAAACGGCGTCCTCCCCTTTCGAACGGATACGTCCTCGATCGAGCCGACCCAAATGGAATGCGATGAGGAGCAGGCTGAAGTCTCGTCTGGCCCGCCCATCGGCTCCGTTCAGGACGCGCCACCAGCGAAGAAGGTAAGCGAACGAGTGGCCGTCGATTCCGCTCTGTCGTACCGAGAAGCGCTCGCATTGAAGCAGGCGGGAGAGTTCTCGCGAGCCCTTGTGCTTCTGGATCGACTGGTTGCCGATGAAGAGTGGGGTGTCAAGGCGCTTGCGCAAAAAGGGATCTGTTTGAATGCGATCGGCCGATATGAAGAGGCGTTGACCGCCTACCGCACAGCGATAGACAGGCCGTCTGGGGTGGCGAAGGATATGGTGTCGCTTCGGTACCTCTTCGCGCGGACGCTCGAATCGATGGGGCGGCCCAAGGAGGCGGTTGAATACTATCGCACGATCAGTCGTGAAGGTCGGACCTATCGCGATGCGGCTGTGCGTCTCGACCAGCTACAACTTTCCACGACGGTCGACGCCGAGGCCTCAGCGGGATCTCAAACGTGGTTGCAATCGTTCGTCAGAAACTGTAGCCAGCTCCTCCGCGGCACCAGTTGACCAAGCCCCCCCCCTCACCGGATCCATGGCAGTCCGGCATTCAAGGCATCTTCTTCACTTATCGGTCGGCGCATCGACCATTCGCCCCATCTTCTGCACAAGTTAACCATTACCGCAGACAGCCGTAACTTGTCTGTAATGCGCTCTTCATATTCTCTTTCCGTCACTGCGACATGCAGGCACGGGAGGGGATTGCATGAAGATGGCCGGTCGAAGACGGGTGTGGGTAGGGACAGTCATGTTGGCGTCGATCTTCGTCGTCTGGTCTCCGGCGCTGGCCGGCAAGCTCGAAGATCTTCTGCTCGAAAACAAGCAGATCACCATTGATCAGTGGGTCCAGCTGAAAGCGGAAGAAGAGAAGCGGGATGCGAAAGCCATGGAACAAAGCCGAGGGATCGGCGATGCGCCCGTTCGCGAGCGATGGTATGAAAAAATCAGTGTGAGAGGCTATACACAGTTACGCTATAACTTCACGCGGAACAATGAACTCCTCACTTCCCCTGGGGATCGCTCGATCGCGAAGTCCAATGAATTCTTTATGCGCCGCGCCCGCCTCATTGTGAGCGGCCAGCCTCATGATCGTGTGTTCGTCTATCTGCAGGGGGAATTCGCGGGTTTCGTCACCAATGACAATGATAACGATCAGGGAGGCACGGCTGTACTGAGAGACGCCTATGCGGATCTTTTTCTCACAGAGAACAAAGAATGGCGGATCCGGCCCGGGCAGTCCAAGATACCGTTTGGATTCGAAACTCTGCAGTCAAGCCAAAACCGGCTGGCGTTCGATCGTAGTGATGCAACCTTTAGCGGAGTCCCGAATGAGCGCAGCCTGGGTGTCTTTCTTTACTTCACGCCGACCGTGGTGCGTGAGCGATTCCGTCGGTTGGTGGAGAGCGGACTCAAAGGGTCCGGCGACTACGGCATGTTGGGCATCGGCGTCTACAATGGTCAGGGTATTGACCAGCAGGATGCGAACAAAAACAAGCACGTGATATTTCACTCGGCGTATCCCTACGAATTTTCCAATGGTCAAATCGTCCAAGTCGGGATGGACGCCTATACAGGACAAGTGGCCGTTTCGACATCTCCGATCGTGCCGACTGATCCTACAGTGACGAGCGGACAACCCATTGCACCTCAAATCACGAACGGCGGGAACTATCTCGACGAACGAGTCGCATGGCACATGGTCGTCTTTCCGCAACCGTTCGGCTTTCAGGCGGAGTATACGATTGGGAGGGGGC
>CAYNDW010000733.1:0-3684 GCA_964395375.1 uncultured Cytophagia bacterium | reverse complement strand
CAATGCCCCACAAGGGGGCAGGGCTACGAAATTAACGTAACAGCGTACTAGTGTGCCTCTAAAATCTTTATCAAAAAACTCGCGATCTCTTCGATGCGCAATTCACTCACATGCTCAAACGCGCTTTTGCCCGCGCCCCAAATGCACGTGGGCACCAAATTCTTCGTGTGCGTTTTTACGCTCAGGTCTTCGAAGTTGCCGTGATCGCTGGTGAGGAGCACCGTGGTCTCGTTGAGATCAAGCGAGGGGAGCACGACTTCCAGTAACGTATCGAGGCGCGCGATCATATCCTGCGCTTGCAACATATCGCGGCTGTGCCCAATCGTGTCCGTGAGCACAAACTCGAACAGCGTGAAATCCGCGGCCTGCGCGATTTGGGCAATGATGCGCGCGCTCTCCATCACCGCGCGCTGCGGCACGGCGAAGCCCATTTGATGGAGAAACTCATTGGTGAGATCGTGCGAAACCGCGCGGCCGGCGCGCAAGTCCTCCAGCGTGAGCCACGGAAAATTTCCCGCGAGCAATGCGCGCGTCGTCGCAGAAATCCACTCGCCGCGCGTTTTGAAATATTCTTCCGAGAGCGCATTGGCAAACACGCCGCGCTTGCCAAGAGCTTGCACGGTTTTAAAAATGCTCGACTCGGCCAAAAGCCGGCGCAGAGTGGGCGTGGGCATGCCCGAAATATGATGCCCAACTTCGCGCGAGGCATTGCAACCGGTGAAGAGCGCGGTCTGCCCGGTTGCGCTTTGCGGCAAGCCGGGAATATCCATATCCACGCGCGTCGGAAGCACAAGGCCGTCGAAGGGCAAACGCGGCAGCGGCTCGCCGGCGAAGAGCGACAAGAAGCGCGAAGGAAAACGCGCGAGCGGATTGCGCTCCGGATCGCGCAGGCCAATGCCGAGGCCGTCAACGAAGAGAAGTAGAACACGCATGGAATTTTGGCGCCGCGTTTTTTAATCAAACAGAAAAGCTTTTTCTTTTTTATGAACAAAAGCGCAGAGCAAAACTATTTTGGGCAAGACGATGGCTGTTGTTTCGCGCGATTTTTTAAGCCTTTCATTCCGCAGGAATCTTTTTACGCGCTGGAGATACTGTCCAGTGCTTAAAAAGATTCCTTCTGAATGACAAGGTATGGGAGGCTCGCCTGTTACCGATTTTGATCGTCAAATTTCATAAGGTTACTACGAAGACTAGCCTTCAACCAATGCGGCCTGCGCCACTTCTTTGCGTGGACGTTGCGCGGAAACGCGCAACGCGACGAGCAGGGCAAAGAGCGAGGTGACCACGCAAGCATGAAATATCGTCCGCATCGCCTGCGCCAAACCGTGTTGCATTTGCGCGAGCAGTTCCGGCGACATTTGCGTGCGCAGCTCGCGCAGCAGCACGGAACGGACTTCCGTTATCGCGCCGGAGGGGTTGTGCGGGAACACTGCTTTCAACTCACTGGCCAGACGCAGAGCGAGCAGCGCGCCTAAGACGCCGGTGCCGATGGCCGCGCCCAATGCGCGCGAGAAAATGGTCGAAGCCGTGGCCACACCGAGTTCCTGCTGCGTCACGTTGTTTTGCACCGAGACCGTAATCGCCGTGGTGATCATGCCCATGCCGAAGCCTGCAATCCCGCAGGCCAGGGAAACTTCGAGCAGTGTCGAACTTATGCCCAGGGTGCTGAGATAAACAAATCCGCCCATCATCAACACCGCGCCGAGCACGGCGAGATTGCGATAGCCCAAACGATTGACCATGTGGCCGGACGCCAAGCTGCCGCCGGCCCAACCGAAGCTGAAAGGCAAGAGCACGAGTCCCGCTTCGGTGGCGGGCCGGAGCAACACGCCTTGCACAAAAAGCGGCGCGAATAAAATTAATCCAAACGCGCCAACGCCGGTGCTGAACGTCGCCAAGTTTGCCGCGGCGATTTCTTTTCTGCGAAATAAAGCCAAAGGCAAAATCGGCGCAACGGCTTTGCGCTCGAGGCGGAGCAAGAGGAAAAATAAAATCACGAGCGCGAACACGCCGGCTAGCGCGAGTGCCGGCGTGAGCCGGTCAAAATTCGTGACGAGATAGAGCAAGCCCGTGATGGTTGCGGTGAGCATTGCCGCGCCGCGATAATCGATCTGCTGCCGCGAAATTGTGCGCTCCGGCTCGTTGAGATGGCGGTTGATGAAAACGAGCGCGAGCAAGCCGAGCGGCAGGTTCAAATAAAAAGTCCAACGCCACGAAAAATGCTCGACCACGTATCCGCCGAGCACCGGGCCGATGATGCTGGCAATGGCCCAGAGCGAACTGAAGAGACCTTGCACTTTGCCGCGCTGATGCGGCGGATAAAGCACGGCCGTGAGCGCCAACGAAACAGCGAACATCGTGCCCGCGGCGACGCCTTGCACGATGCGCCACGCAATGAGCCATGTCATGTTGGGCGCAACGCCGCACATCATCGAAGCGAGCAAAAAGACGGCGATGCCGAGGAGGTAAATGCGCTTGCGGCTGAATTGATCCGAAAGCTTGCCCGCGAGCGGCGTCGCGATCGTGCTCGCCATCAAATATGCGGAGAACACCCAACTATACCAGCGCATGCCGCCGAGCGCGGCAACGACCGTGGGCATGGCCGTGCTGATGATGGTGTTGTCCATCGCCGCGAGGAAGACTTGCAAAAAAACCGCAAGCGTTACCAGTCGTGTGCTGCGCGTTTGAGCGTCACTCATCGCCGGCGGAGGCTAGATTCTTAGGTTCGGAAGCAGAGTGGAGAGGATTTTCAGCGGGGCCATGATGGGTGGAAAGCTCCGGCTCGTGTTTGGCTTCGCTCAGCCGGATCTCTTGCTTATAATAATAATACAAGCCGACGAGCGTTACCGGAACGAAGTTCGCAAGGTGCAAAATAATCGCAAAGCTGAGCGACTCGCTTTGCGGAACATGGAAGAGCATCAAGGCTTGCTGGCAGATTAAATGAAACGTGCCGAGCGAGGCCGGAGCCGCGGGCACCATGAGGCCGAGACTTGCCATAACCAAAATTACGATCGTGGCGCCGGGGGGCAAAGCATAAAGCTGATTGAAGCCGAAAGCTTCGAGCGTGAAGTAGATGATGGCGGCATAAAAAAACCAAATCACCACGGACTGCCAGATGATGGCCCAATAGTGTTCCGATTTTTTAAAGATGGTGAAGCCGTCCAAGAACGAGTGCAGCAGTTTATGCACGAGGTCGCGCGCGCGTTGCGGAAACCGCGTCATCAAAAAATCGACGAGCCGCAAGGTATCGTGCGTGCGCAGCATGAGAAAAACGATGAAGATGGTGCCGGCCAAGGTGAGCGAGAACACGACGAGCGTGCCGCTTTTAATCCACTCCGGATAGTCGTGAAACACGAGCGAAACGGCGAGCAGCAGCAAGAGCGAGAGCACGTCGATGAGTCGTTCGACGAAGATCGTGGCAAACGTGGCCATGCGCGAAACGCCGGTGGCTTTGCCGAGCGCGTAGGGCCGCAGAATTTCTCCGAGGCGCAGCGGGAAAATATTGTTGGCACAATAACCGATCATGACCGCGGAGAAGAGCGTGGGCGTGTCAATCTTTTTGATGGGCGCCATGAAATAACCCCAGCGAATGGCGCGCAGCCAGTGGCTCACGAACATGAACAGGATGCCGGGAACGAGCAACCAATAATTGGCTTGCCGCAGCGTGGCAAACATTAAGCTGTA
>CAYNDW010000732.1:915-3685 GCA_964395375.1 uncultured Cytophagia bacterium | reverse complement strand
TAAAGCGCGTCTGGGCAAATATCCGCGCCGTTGGGCCAGCGAATGGTTCCCCCCCAAGCCTCGACTTGCGCGAAATATTCCGGCCTCTTCAACGGCTCAAACACGCCGCCGGGCTTTGCTCGCTGCAAACGCTCGTTCCAATCCAAAACGCCTTTTGCGCCGTCGGAGAAGGTGACTTCGAGCTTGTAATTTTCCAGAGGGCGAACGGCAATAACTTTTGGAAACATGATTTTCAACACTCCAACAATCCACTACTCCACTAATCCAAAGGCGCTCACGCCTTCAGCGTTTGCACCAACTCCGTCACCATCTTCTTGGCATCGCCGAAGAGCATCATGGTTTTTTTATCATAGAACAACTCGTTGTCTTCGCCGGCAAAGCCGGAGCCGAGGCTGCGTTTTACGACCATGACGGTGCGTGCATAATCCACGTTTAAGATCGGCATGCCGTAAAGCGGGCTATCCTTCTTCGTGCGCGCCGCGGGATTGACGACGTCATTCGCGCCAATCACCAACGCCACATCCGTGCTTTGAAAATCTTCGTTGATCTCGTCCATTTCCACCAGCAAATCATAAGACACGTTGGCTTCCGCGAGCAAGACGTTCATATGCCCAGGCATGCGGCCCGCAACGGGATGAATGGCGTAGCGCACGGTTGCGCCGCGTTCTATCAGAAGCTTCGCCAAATCATGCAGCGCATGTTGCGCTTGCGCCACGGCCAGGCCATAGCCGGGAACGATGATGACGGATTGCGCGCTTTCCAGAATGAACGACGCGTCTTCCGCGGTGTAAGAAGGCACCGTGCGCGCAACGCGTGCGCCGGAACTGCCGGGCTTCTGCACTTCCGCGCCCACGCCGCCGAAGAGCACGTTGAGAAAGGAACGGTTCATGGCTTTGCACATGAGGATCGCGAGAATCAATCCGGAGGAGCCATCGAGTGTGCCGGCCACAATGAGCAACTTATTGTTGAGCACGAACCCGAGCGCGGCCGCGGAAAGACCGGCATAGGAATTTAAAATCGCGATGACCGTGGGCATGTCCGCCCCGCCGATGCCCATCACCATCAAGAATCCAAAACCGAGCGCGAACACCGCCATGATCGGCAACAGAACACTTTGCGCCGGATTGATGACGAGCGCGATTCCCAATCCGACGGCAAGCGCGAGAACAATGAGGGTGATAAAATTTCTGCCCGGGTAGATGAGCGGCTTGCCCGAAATCAACTCCTGCAGCTTGGCAAAAGCGATGACCGAGCCGGTGAAAGTGACGTATCCTAAAATCATTTCCATGGCGAGCACGGCGGTCGTGAACGCGTCGATATTTGGTGCAAGTTGATAGTACTCCGCAGTGCCGATCAGCGCGACAGCCAGTGAGCCAAACGCATGCGACATGGCAGTACGTTGCGGCACCGCGGTCATGGGGAGCTTCAACGCAATAGGGCCGCCGATGATCGTACCGACGACGATGGCAAGCAGCACCAGCTCAATGTGATGCGTACCCACGGCCAGCAAAGTGGCCACGATCGCGATGAGCATTCCCGCAGCGCCGGCCCAGTTGCCATAGCGCGAGGTTTTGACGCCGCTCATCCATTTCAATGAGAAAACGAACAGCACCGCCGCGAGCACATACAAATAAATCACCATCGTATCCATTATTTCTCATCTCCTTTATTGCTCTTCTTGAACATGCGCAGGATGCGTTCGGTTATCATAAAGCCGCTGACGACGTTGGTCGCGGCCAACGCCACGCCGATGACTGCCAAAATCAAAATGAAATTGTCTTTGGCGTGCGCAATAACGAGCAGCGCCGCTACGACCGACACGGAGGAAATGGCGTTGGTCAATGACATCAGCGGCGTGTGCAATAATTTGGAAACGTGACGAATCAGCTCTATTCCCAAAAAGCTGGAGAGCAGAAAAATTAGCAGGTTTACGGCGATATCCGTTTGGGTTATTTCAGTCGGCATTTGATTTTCTCCTGTTTGGATGTTCGATTGAGCGTAGCGCCCCGCTAGGGCGTATGCGCGTCTACTTAAACAAATGTGCTCAACGAATTCCCCCCTTGAGGGGGGTTAGGGGGGTGTCAAGCACTTGCAATTCGTGAGCACAACTCGGAATTGATCACGCAGCAAAACTTTACATCCCCCTGAATCCCCCTTCAAAGGGGGACTGTTGCGACGCTTCGCGTCTTAAAAGTTGCCGCGGATGCGCTAAGGCGGGGCGCTACGTATTCGCAACCTCAAAAACTTTTTTCACGGCGGCATTCACGATCTCGCCGTTGCAGGTGATGCAACTGCCTTTGGCGATTTCATCCTCAAAATTCGGCGTCGTGCTTTCTTTGGGGAAATTATTGAGAAAAAGATTGGTGATGTTCTTCGCGTACATTTGGCTCGCATGCACGGGCAACGCGCTCGCGAGGTTGACGGCGCCGACGATGATGACGCCGTGAACTTCCGCGGTGAGGCGCGGCACGGTGAGTTCGCAATTGCCGCCGGCTTCCGCAGCGAGATCAACGATGACGGAGCCGGGGTGCATGAGGCCAACCATTTCTTTGGTCATTAAAACCGGCGCGCGTTTGCCGAAGACTTGCGCAGTGCAAATCACGATGTCGGCTTTGGGCAAGCGCGCGGCAATAACTTCGCGCTCTTTGCGCAGAAACTCTTCGGACTGCTCTTTCGCATAGCCGCCCGCGGTTTCAACCTGCTCGGTGATTTCCATTTCAATGAAATTCGCGCCGAGGCTTTTGACTTGCTCTTTCACGGCCGGGCGCGG
>CAYNDW010000732.1:0-905 GCA_964395375.1 uncultured Cytophagia bacterium | reverse complement strand
ATCGTGCCCGCGGCGGTCATGAGCAGAGGAAAAAATTTCCCGAGATGATGTGCGGCAACTAGCAAGGCTTTTTAACCCGCGACCGTGGCCATCGAGCTGAGTGCGTCCATGGTTTGCGCGCGCGTGGTGCGCGGCACAAACTCCATCGCAAAACTGGTGATGCGTTTTTCCAGGAGATGACGAATGCCGTCAAGGTTTGAAAACGGAGCGAGATAACCGAAATAGGTTGCGCCTTCGTTCATGAGCAAGACTTCATGCTTGCCGAATTTCTGGTGCATCTGCGGCGGGTTGAGTTTGAGGAGGACTTCGCTCGCGCGATACAATTCGATCGCGTCGCGCACCACCTGCGCGCCCGCGGCTTGATACTCTTGATCGCTAAATGAAGCCGCAAGCCCGGCTCCGGCTTCGATAAAGACCGCGTGCTTGTTGCGCGTGAGCGCTGAAATCGCGCCGGGCACGAGCGCGACGCGCGTTTCGCCTTCGAGAATTTCTTTGGGAACACCGATGTTCAAATTGAACCTCCTCACCGTTTTGTTCAGGTCTGAGTTGCGTTATAAGATTGAGAAAATAAACTCGATAATTTGCCGCACACAGTCAAGTAGAATTATTGCAGGCGAAGGTTCAGCCATGGCTTGCGATGAATTCCAGGCTTTTATTCTGCGGTTGGCTCTTTATTCCTCCGAGTGAAATCCAAATTATACTTTTCCTCCTAGCCTGTCATTCCGCAGGAATCTTTTTACTCGTTCGAGATACTGCAAGCGCTTAAAAAGATTCCTGCTGAATGACGGCGTTAGAGGTCCGCAGTGTAACCTAATTTTGTGCTCCGAGTCGTACCTGAATTTTGCACTGCTGATGCCGCCAACCTCCGCCTGATGCTGTAAGCATCAGGCTAAAAGGTGGAAACC
>CAYNDW010000731.1:0-3687 GCA_964395375.1 uncultured Cytophagia bacterium | reverse complement strand
GATGAAGCATTCGCCTAAGTCGATCAAGCGTTACTTGACCGTCGAACAGTTTAAATTGTATGAGTTGATTTGGCAACGCTTCGTCGCCAGCCAAATGGAAGCCGCGATCCAAGAACAGACTTCGATTGATATTGAAGCCGGAAAATTTTTGCTGCGCGTCACCGGCACGGTCACGCTCTTTCGCGGCTTCTTGCAGGCGTTCGATGATTTCACGGAGGAAGACGAGGAAGAAAAGAGCAGCAACGCCGCGATGCCTACGGCTTTGGAGATCGGCGAAATGCTCTCGTTGTTGGACATTCATCCGGCGCAGCATTTCACCAAGCCGCCCGCGCGGTTCAGCGAAAGCAGTTTGGTGAAAGAATTGGACGCGCTCGGCATCGGTCGCCCGAGCACGTATGCGATGATCATCAGCACGCTCACCGCGCGCAAATACGTCGAGAAGCTTGCCCGCCAACTGGCGCCGACCGAGTTGGGCAAAACCGTGAATAAAATTTTGGTGCAACAGTTCCCGCAAATTTTTAACGTCAAGTTCACGGCGTTCATGGAAGACGAGTTGGATAAGATCGAAAGCGGCAAGAAAAAATTTCTGCAAGTGGTCAATGAATTTTACGGGCCGTTCAACCAAGTCGTCACCGCGGCGGAAGAGAACAAAGACGCAATCAGAGAGACGCTGCAAGAAACCACCGCGGAAGTTTGCACGCGCTGCGGCAAGCCGCTCATCATTCGTTGGGGCCGCAACGGCCGCTTCATGGCGTGCAGCGGCTATCCGGATTGCAAATACACCAAGCCGCTCGACGTGCAAGAAGTCGCGACCGGCGAAGTGTGCGGGAACTGCGGCAAAGAGATGGTGGTGAAAGTCGGGCGCTACGGCCGCTTCATTGCGTGCAGCGGCTATCCCGAGTGCAAGAATGCCAAGCCGTTTCCGATCGGCGTGCCGTGTTTGAAAGACCCCTGCATCGGGCAGGTGGTGGAAAGAAGATCGAAGCGCGGGCGCACGTTTTACGGCTGCAATCGTTATCCCGAATGTGACTTCGTGAGTTGGAACAAACCGGTGAAAATTCCATGCCCGCAATGCGGCGCGGCGTACACGGAAGAGCGCTATACCCAAGCCAAAGGCGCGCACGTGCGCTGCCCCAAATGCAAACATGAATTGGAAGGCACGGTGGAGGATTTGTATGAGCCAGCCGTTGGCGCTTGATAACTACGAGCGGTGGCGCGAAAAATTTTTGCTTTATTTGAAAGTCGAACGACGTTCGGCTGCGGCGACCATAGCAACGCGGCGCATCGATCTGCGACTCTTCGGGGAATTTTGGCAAAGCCAGTCGAACGCGCCCGCAGCCACGCGCGCATTGATGCGCAGCTATATTAGCGCCCTTTCACGCAGCGGCCGGCAGCCGGGCACGATTAATCGCAAGCTGGTTGGGCTGCGCGTGTTCTTCAAATATCTCGTCGCCGAAGGCGCGCTCGACTCGAGCCCGATGGCGAATTTAGTCTCGCTCAAAAGAGCGCGCAAGCTTCCGCGTTTTCTTACGCCGGAAAAAGTGGAGGAAGCTTTGCAATTGCCCGATTTGACCACGCCGCTCGGCGTGCGCGATCGCGCAATACTCGAATTGTTTTACGGCTCCGGCTTACGGCGCCAAGAGTTGGTCGATCTCGATCTTGCGGGCGTGGATTTTTCCAATAGTCAAGTGCGCGTGCGCGGCAAAGGCTCGCGCGAACGAATCATACCTCTTGGACGCGCGGCGAAACAAGCATTGGAACAATGGCGCAGCGCGCGGCGTGAGTTGGTTGCAGAGGCCGATATGGCCGCGCTCTTTCTCTCGGCGAAAGGTAAACGCATCTCGGCGAAGGAGGTCTATTCTTCTGTGCGCGGCTACCTCAGCCAGGTTGATGGCCTGGAAAAAGCGCATCCGCACATTTTGCGGCATAGCTTTGCCACGCACTTGCTCGACGCCGGCGCCGATCTCATGGCCGTCAAGGAAATGCTCGGGCACAGCAGTTTGGATACGACGCAGATTTATACGCACGTCACGCCGCAACGTTTGAAAACGGTTTATCATTTGGCGCACCCGCGCGCTACAAAACGCGAGGCAACCGAACACAAGTAGCAAGCGTAAGAGTGAAACGGAAGGAGGAAGCTCAAACAGACTTGCCTGCTTTTTTAATTCCGAGGGCAGGACTTTAATCCATCTTAGCCTGGAGGCTAATCATGCACCTTGAACCTCTTAATGCGAGGAGGAAGTCGAAATGAAACTCCACATCACAGCCCGGCACTTCAAAGCGACGGACGACATCAAGGCGTACACGGAAACCGAGGTGACCCGACTCAAGAAGTATTACGACGGCATTATTGAAGGTGAAGTCATTCTAGCCTGGGAAAAACAAACCCGGGTCGCGGAAATCAACCTCAAGGTGAATGGCCAACGCTTGACCGCGAAAGAGGCGAGCGAGACCATGCAGAAATCGATCACGCTGGCGGTGGACAAGCTGGAACGCCAGGTGCTGAAGTATAAAGAAAAACGCCACAAGCGCGGCGCCGTCAAAGCCGGCTTGGCTTTCGCCGAAGAGGGCCAGCTCGCGCAAGCGATGTAATCATCATGCTATCCGTGAAAGCTGCCTGGGTTTCGGGCAGCTTTCTTTTTATATGAAACCGCAAAACCGTATCACTCGCGTGCTTCGCCCTATTCAAGTTTAAGGAAGTCGAACATGGAAAACCTCACCGTCGGCGCGCTGTACAATGTAATGCAGCGTCCGCTGACTTTGGAAATCGTCAACGGCACGTACAGCTTTCGCAAAGTCATCAAAGAAGGCGAATTGCATCGCCCCGGTTTGGCGCTTTCAGGCTTCATCAAAGTGTTCACGTATGATCGTTTGCAGATTCTCGGCAACACGGAACTCCGCTTTCTGGAAGAGATGTCGTCCGCAGAGCGGGAGCGGGCGCTCAAACCCGTGCTCAATTTCGATATGCCGTGCCTCATCGTCACCAGCGGCAACCAGACTCCGCCGGAGTTGTTGGAGCTGGCGAATAAACGCGGCATCTCGATTTTTCGCAGCCCTAAAGACACCTCCACGGTCACGCATATTCTCAGCGAATTTCTTGATGAAAAATTTTCCCCCAAGATCACGGTGCACGGCTCGCTGGTGGACGTGTATGGCATCGGCGTGTTGTTCACAGGCCGTAGCGGCATCGGCAAAAGCGAGATTGCGCTCGATCTCGTTGAACGCGGCCACCGCCTGGTTGCGGATGATGTGGTGGTGATCAGCCGCAAAACCGCGGGCATTCTCCTCGGCCAAGGCACGGAACTGCTGCAGCATCATATGGAAATTCGCGGCTTGGGCATCATCGACGTGCGCAGCATGTTCGGCATTCGCGCCGTGCGCGCGCAAAAGCGCATCGAAGTCGAAGTGCATTTAGAAGAGTGGGACAACAAAGCCGATTACGAGCGCGTGGGTTTGGTGGAGCAGCAAACGAAAATTCTCGAAGTCGAATTTCCCTATGTGCGCTTGCCGATCATTCCCGGCAAGAACATCACGGTCATCGCCGAAGTCATCGCCTTGAACCAATTGCTGAAAATCGCAGGCACGCATCCCGCGCGCGAGTTCAACGAGCGCCTCGTGCGCAAAATTCAAGAGAAGACCGAAGATCATCTCGAGTTGGAAAAATATCTGCAAAGAGATTTTGAATGA
>CAYNDW010000730.1:0-3689 GCA_964395375.1 uncultured Cytophagia bacterium | reverse complement strand
GTGTCATTCAGAAGGAATCTTTTTACTCGCTGGAGATACTGCCGAGTGCTCAAAAAAATTCCTTCTAAATGACAATTATGAAGGTGCGAAGTGTAATCTATTTTATGCTTCGAGTAGTAAATACTAGCGCTCAACGCACACCACGCCCGTGGGCGACGCTTCCACTTCGATGGTCTTCACGACTTGATACGTGGCCGTATCGATCACCTGCAAATTCCCGGGCGCGCCGCCTTGCTCGCCGGGATGGTGCGCATGATAGCGGCCGTTCACGTTCTCGTTCGTGATGTAAGCATAACGCCCATCCGCGCTAAACGCCACGCCATGCGGATTAGCAAAGCCGGCGCTCTCAATCGTCTTCACCACTTGATTGTCCGCAACGCGAATGACACTGACGTTGTTGGAGCTGCGATTCGCCACGAAAACATATTCGCCGCTCGGCGTGACTTGCAATTGAAACGGCTCTTTGCCCACGGTCACGACCGCGCTCACTTCTTTGCTCGCCGTATCGAGCACGCGCACTTCATTCGTTTTAGAGCAGGTCACATAGGCAAAGCGATCATCCGGCGTGACCACCACTTGCACCGGCTGATATTTGAACGAGCGAATGGGAACCACGTCCGGCGCGAGCGGCACGCGCTCGATTTCTTGATCATCCGCCACGCGCAGAATTGAAATCGTATCGGAGACATAACTCGCAACGTAGAGCAGCTTGCCGTCGCGGCTGAAGTTGAGGCCGTGCGGCGCAATGCCCACTTCGATCTCGCCCACTTTTCTCATCGTCGCGGTCTCGAGCACTTGCACCACGCCGCGCAGATTGAGCACTTCCCAATTGGTCACGTATGCTTTGCCGCCATCGGAGGTCACGACCACGTGCGCGGGTGAATTGCCGGCCACGCCCTTGCTCACAAAACTATCGGCGGCAAGATCGAACTTCCATAACTCGCCGGCGCTCGTGAGCGCGGCGTATAAAAACTTTTTTTGTTTATCGACAAAGATGTTGTGCGGCACGTCCAGCGTGGGAGCATCGCCCACCGGCAACAAGCGCGTCACGAGATGGTGCTCGCTCGAAATCACGGAGATGAGATCATCGCCTTGATTGGCAACGTAGATTTTTTTCTGCAGATGCACGTAAGGCTTCTCGCCTGCGTCGTTCTTCGCGCCTTCGTCAATCCAGCGCGCGAGGAAGGCAGTCACCGCGGGCGGCAACGGATCTCGGCCCAACGGCATTCTCGGTTTGGACTCCTCGTTCAGATGCTCGATGAGATGGCTTCTTTGCGCAATGCCGGAAACGAGAACTGCGCCGTAATCGGAGCCGCGCATCAACGCTTGCCAGGAGGTAAGCTCCAAGCCCGCGGCGCGATCATTCGAATTATGACAAGCCTTCGATGAACACTTCTGATTGAAGATCGGCTGCACGTGCTGCGAGTAAACGATCCGCTTGATGCCCGCGTAATCCACGGACTCAATCGGCGGCTCCGGCGGAAGGATGTGATGCGTGCAGCCGCAGAGCGCGAGCACGCTCACGAGCATCATCCAAGTTTTGCAATGACGTGACATGATTTGTTTTCTGTTTCAGAACGACAAAATCTGGTAGCGCCGGCCTCCTTGCCTGCAGACAAGAGGTCTCCGCTACTTTGCCTCGTGATTCATTTAGCCGCAGGAAATTGCCGCAAAAACTCCCCGGCTTGGTGTGAATCCGCCAACGCAATCTTGCCCGAACCCATCGGGGTTTGCAGGCTCGTCTGCACGATCACGCTGCGCTCGAACGGGAGCCACGCTTTGGTTTCATAATCTTTCACAAACAGCGCCGCGATTTCGAGGGTTGCCGACTTCTCTTTGAACTTTTCCATACAGCCGAGATCGTCGAATTTGTAGACTTCATCCGCTTCCGTGATAATCTCCGCGGCGAAGGCTTGATCCGAAATCGCCATCCGGCATTGGCTGCACAGGTCTTCGGGATAAATATCGACGGGCTTGATTTCCGATGAGCCGCAGCCGAACAGATAAACGGCGCACGCAAAGACGCAAAGGCGCAAAGAATACGCAAAGGTTTTCCTTTGCGGCCCCTTTGCGTCTCTGCGTCTTTGTGTGAGGCTTTTCTCTTGTCTCATTTTTCCATTCCGACGTAGTGCAAATACATATCCTCAATCGTCCCATTCGCCAAAAACGTTTGCCGCAAATTCGCAATCGTCTCTTGCGCGACGAGCTTGCCGCTCACAAAGATGCCGACGCGATCCGCAAGTTGCTCGGCTTCGCTCAACAAATGCGTGGAGAAGATGATGGTTTTGCCTTTGTGCTTTTGCTCAAGTATGAATTCGCGAAAGCGTTTCACGCCTTGGGGATCGAGATTGGCGGTCGGCTCGTCGAGCAACAAAATCGGCGCATCTGCCATGGAGGCAACCGCGAGCCCCAAACGCTGCACCATCCCGCCGGAAAACTCGCCCACCGCTTTATCCGAGAAGCCGTTGAAATTAGCGCGCTCGAGCGCTTCATCCGCCAGCGCCGAGGTTAACTTGCGCATGCGTCCGTAAAAACGAATCACCTCGCGCGCCGTGAGATTTTCCGGAAACACCACGCGCTGCGGCAGATAACTCAGCCAACGCCTCGTCGCCTTGGGCTGCTGATAAACCTCGAGGTCGTTGATCAACACGCGACCCGTGGTCGGCACATTCAAACCCACGATCGTTTTCATGGTCGTGGTCTTGCCGCTGCCGTTCGGCCCGAGCAGGGCAAAGACTTCGCCCGCGTGCACTTCAAACGAAACGTCGTCCACCGCGGTGAACTTGCCGTAGCGTTTGGTGAGATGTTCGACTTGGATCATGATTCTTCCTTCTGATTGTCATTCAGAAGGAATCTTTTTATGCCACAAGCACGCACTTCATTTCTGAGATGTGTGTCCAGTACTGAAAAAGATTCCTTCTGAATGACAGAGCAATCAATCAAGCCGCAACGCCACCGGCCGCATCAGCGGATGCTCGTCCACTTCTTGATTGATGGCGATGATCGGAAACGCCTTCGTGGCCGCGGCCAACGCTTGCGAGGCCGGACTGTAAAGATACAACCGCAGATTCGGCGAGCGGCCTTCGAGATAGTCAAACACGTTTTGAATCTTCATCGGAATATCGCCCGTGTTGTCGTCGTCGAGATCGTAGCCCTCATACGTGCTCCAATAGTTGCCGCGTCCGCTTTGGCTCCAATGTGTTTCCGTGCGTTTGCCGACGATCGTCAAAGGGCAGAGGTTATCGATAAAATTATTTTCGGTGAAAGTATTTTGCACGGAGTTTTGATACATCTTCAGCGCGACGTCATTTTGCGCAATGAGATTGTGGCGGAAAAAATTTCGCGTCGAAGCTTCGAAGAACAGCCCCACCGCGTTGCCGACAATCACATTGGAATCTGCGATCGCATCATGGCAATCCTGGAACAAAACCCCGAAGGACGAGAAGCCGCGATTGTCGCTGAACACATTGCGGCGCATGCGGATGCCTTTGGAATACATGATCGCCGCGCCGGCGGTATTGCCCGTAAACCGATTCTGTAAAAAAGTATTCGAATCCGCATACATGTAGTGCAGGCCATAACGCACGCCAAAGACTTCGATGCGCTAGATGTGCGTCTGGATGGCGTTTTGAATATAAAATCCGTCGCGCACGTCGGTGAGCACATTTACGAGCAGCCGGTTGGCGCGC
>CAYNDW010000729.1:0-3699 GCA_964395375.1 uncultured Cytophagia bacterium | reverse complement strand
ACCGCGGAGATCGCATAGGGGCACCACTTGGTCTTCGCGTCTTTTTCAGTGAGGAGCATGGGCTTCCTTTTAGTCAATTAAAAGTGAACTCTTTGTTTTAAGAGCAAAAACTTTTCCGTAAGCGGGTTGAACGAATAAAGCGGATAAAGCTCTGTGCTCTATCCGCTATATTCGAAAAATCCGCTTACAGTAAGCTTTTTGTTTGCGGCTCGCGTTGCGCTAATGAAATTTTATTTTCATCGCGATATGAATGTCGCGGCGCTTTGCGAGGCCGTTTCGCTTCTCAGATTTTCGATCTGCACAACATGATGCGCAAAATGTTCCTCGATGAAAGTCAGCATTTGCGTCACGGTCATCAAGCCCGTCACCGGATGGCGATAGAGCGCCAACGACGACATCTCCGGCGTGACGCGCGCGAGCAGGGTTTGCAGTTTTTGCCGATGGCCTTGCCATTGCGTTTCCAACGCGCTCAACTCCAAGCCGGGCGCGGGCAAAACGAGCGGGCTTGGCGCTTTGAATTTGAGCGGCGAGCGCAGCGCCCATTTTAAAAGAAACGTGCGCCAAACCGCACTCCGGCTCGCCTTTTTTACGGTTGAGATTTTATCCAACTTCTTTTCGAAATAAGCCACCGCGAAACTTTCGGCGAGCAGGAGGTGATGAACAATCTCGTTGATCGACCAGGCTTCCGGCTTGGGGCGAGAGTGAAGTTGTGCGGGAGAACACGAACGCAGCGTCGTAAAAAGGCGCGCGCGATTCACTTCGATTTGATCAAAACGCCGCTGCAAGTGTGCGAGCATGAATTTTCTCTTTTAATCTATTAAATGTGAAATCTCTGCTTTTAAAGCAAAAAAGTTCCCCCAACGGATAAAATCGGCAAACGGATAAAAAACTTTAGGCTGTGATCCGTTGGCAGCTTTTATCAGTTGGGCATTTGTTTTGGCTGCGGCTCGTCTGCGTTGCGGGTTACGAGTCGAATTTTGCGTTCTTGATCGCGCCGGCCTCCGTTTGCGCTTGAAACCTCAGGCCAAGCGTTGCAACTTTGCCAACAACTTTTTGCCCCGACTCTTCATGGCCGGAGTGCCGGTGCGCGTGAGCAGTTGAATCTGTTTGATGATGCCTGGGCGCAATTCCTCGTCGCGCTCGGCAATATCCGTCATGGCCTGCATCGCAAAAGTTTTCACGATGCCGCTTTTGTCCGTGAGATACTCTTGCAAGATTTGCAAAACGAGACGGCGCTCGCGCTTGTTCAAGTGCAGCCGTGAAAACATTTGCGCCACGTGCCAACGCACTTCTTGCTGCTCGATACGCGCGACCTGGCGAATGAGGGTGACTTTGTACGGCGCAAGCAACTCCGGCTTCAGCGCCGTCACTTTCTCCACCACATCCGCGCTGCGCATGCGAATGAGCGGGTCGTCATGCAGCATGCCGGCAAAAACTTTTTCAAACAACTTCGGCTGCGATAATACGAGCGCCACGACCTCCTCGGATTTACCAATTGAACGCCGGTCGCCGCCGGCCAGCATTTTGATGAGCGCCTTCATTGCGAAGCTCGGGTGGTCGCGTGTGTGTCGCGCGTGCGTTGTTCTAACGCGAGTTCATAAGATTTCCGCAGCAGAGCAATTGCGGTTTCAACACCCGCCGGCGCATTCAAATAACAACTCACCCAACCGCTTTCGGGCAGAATGTGATGCGCCTCCGCGCGGCCCGCGGCAACGACTTCATCGCGTACCTTTTTCGGAAACGGAATATCGACGAGCGCGTCACCGTGAATGTGGCCTAGTTCGCGTTTGCGCAAACGATACTCCGTGCCGCCGAAGCGATGCTGATGCGCCGTCACTTCCGGCCAACTCGTGGCTGCGGCGTGAATCTTTTCATGGGCGCTTGCGACGGGCATGTTCATATCTCATTAGGCTTTTCAATTCGTTGTCGTGATGCTCTTGCGAATCCCCAAAACTTTCATGCGATACGCGAGCGTCGTGGGCTTGAGGCCGAGCAATTCTGCAGCGCCACTCGCGCCGTAAACCTTTCCTTCCGCTTTGGCAAGCGCCGCCAGAATATTTGCGCGCTCGTGCTCCTTGCGTTGCTCTTCGTGCGAAAGTCCGGAACGCGCAGCCGTGTTAGGCAAGAGTGCGGTTGCGATATTCTTTTCGGAACGACTCTCGGGCAACGCGTGATCCAACTGCAAAACTCCGCCTCGCGCAAGGATAACGGCGCGCTCGATCACATTTTGCAATTCGCGAATGTTGCCGGGCCACTGGTAGTTCTTTAACTGCTCCACTTGCTCTGGCTTCATGCGGGCGCGCGGACTATTCAACCGAACGCTCGCACGCGCAATGAAATGTATCGCGAGCAATGGAATGTCCTCTCGTCTTTCCCGTAAGGGCGGAATGGTAATCGGGAATACGCTCAAACGATAATATAGATCCTGCCGGAAACGACCGACCTCCACCTCTTGTTGCAAATTGCGATTGGTGGCGGCGATGATGCGCACATTGACGCTGCGTGTGTGCTCCTCACCAATACGCTCGAAGCGACCTTCTTGCAACACCCGCAACAGTTTGCTCTGCAGTTCGAGCGGAATCTCACCCACTTCATCGAGAAACAGCGTGCCGCCGTCCGCCAGTTGAAACCGACCCAAACGATCTTTCAATGCGCCGGTAAACGCGCCTTTGACATGGCCGAAAAATTCGCTTTCGAACAACTCGCGCGGCACCGCGCTGCAATTCACGGTAATGAGCGGACGCTCGCGGCGGAGGCTGTGCTCATGAATCGCCCGCGCGAGCAGCTCCTTGCCGGTGCCAGTCTCGCCCAAAATCAAAACGCTCGCCTCCGTTGGTGCAACGATCTCGATTTGTTGCAGCACCGTGCGTAACGCCGCGCTTTCACCGACAATGTCTCCAAACGCCAGCGCGGTTTTGACTTCCTCCCGCAGGTAACGGTTTTCGATTTCCAATTGTTCGCGCAAACGCTCGATCTCTTGCAAAGCGTTGGTCAACTCCGAGGTGCGAGCCGCAACGCGTTGCTCCAAAGTTGCATTGGCTTCGCGCACTGCGTGCTCGGCGTGTTGACGCGCCGTGATGTCACGCGCCATATCCAAATTGAAGCATCGGCCACCGGCTTTGAAATTACCGACGCGGATTTCCACGGGCAAGTGCGAGCCGTCTTTGCGCACGTGATAGCTTTCGAAGGTTTGCGACTGCTCAGGCTGAAGCTGTTGAATCACCTCGCGCACTTTTTCCGGCGTCCATTTTTCGGGATTCAATTCCCAAATGAACATGCGCAGCAATTCCTCGCGGTTATAGCCCAAACTTTCGCACGCGCGCCGATTCACCTCGACGAGGCGACCTTGTTCATCCGAAACAAAGATGGCATCGCCCGCTTTTTCAAACAACTCACGATAACGCTCCTCGCTTTCATGCAGCGTTGCGCGCGTTTGCTGCAACTCGGATTCGTCTTGCTGAGGTCGCCTCTCCTCTGCGAGCGTTTTTTTAGACCCATCGATCAAAATTTTGCCTCAAGTTATTTTGTCAATGTAGCGCAAATTCGAGGAAACGCAAAATCTTGAGGTGCAGGTAATGCACCAGCGCGCTTAAAAAACAAATCTTACTCCTTTGGCATGCCCGATGTATTACTCGAGGTCATCATAAGCAACGATAAAGAGGTTGTTCCAGATTTCTCATTCCAATTAGGAGACTGTAT
>CAYNDW010000728.1:0-3709 GCA_964395375.1 uncultured Cytophagia bacterium | reverse complement strand
TCACGTTAGCGTGAGGTTTGATTTTTGGTTATGACATACCGATAGATGCCCATGAGGATGAGCACGACGCCAAAGGTAAAGCGCACTTGCGGCTCCAAAACTTGCAACGTGCGGCCTGCAAGCAGGAGCGCACCGAAGCTGAAGGTGCAAAGCGCGAGTGCGTATTTGAGGTATTTGAAAGCGTCAGATTTGCTCATGACTTTCGAGCCTGCAACGTAAACCTGGCCGGCAATGACACCCACACGGCAACAGGTTGATTGCTAGGTTAAAATAAAAATTATCACTCTGTGATTACCTCGGCGGCAAAAAAAAGTAGCGCCCCGCAAGCGTGGCGCTACGATATTTACTTCGAATTGAGTTTGAACTTGAACGGCATCGCGACCCAAACCGAGACCGGGCTTCCGCCCTGCACCGCGGGTGTGAACACCATTTGTTCCGCGGCTTCAATCGCAGGTTGATTGAAAATTTCCGCATCGCTCTTCTGAATTTCAACTTTGCGCACTTTGCCTTCTTTATTCACCCACACCCGGACAAATACGGTGCCTTCCATACCAGCTCGGCGCGCGAGTTCGGGATACTTGGTGGGAACTTGCTTGACAATTTCCGGCGCCTTTTCAAACGCGACGAAATCGGGCGGCGGACCATCGTCTTCAATTTTGATATCTGATTCAATAACCGCAACGCCTCCAGATCCGCCATCACCTAAGTCTGTCACCGGAGCGGCTTCCGACATTTCCGTTTGCGTGGCGATGGTTTGCTCGGGATTGATTTCAGCATCCGGCACCGGCACCGGGATACCAACGCTCGGCTTCACCGTGGGCGCGGCCACGGAAATGTTTGGTGCGGCGCTCGCGTTCGTGATCGAAGGCGGCGGGCCAAGCTCGCTATACTTCATGATGCGCACGGTGCGCATCGGCGGCGGCTCCTCGCCGAGAATGCCGAGTGCGCGCAACCAATCCGGCGCATGATACCCGCCGATGCCCAAGAGATGAACAATGGCGGCGATGATGAGGCCCCTGGTCATGAAGCGCTGATAAAACTGCTGCAGTTCCGGGGCCCCATAGGGAAAATACGCGGCGAGGATGCTTTGCGACATAGTCTTCTCCTAGTTTAGACGCCCGCTTTGAGTAAGATCTCTTTGTCGACGTCCAACATGGGCGCGATGCTGAACCGCGTGATATTCGCCAAATTCAGCTCGTCCATAATGTCCACCAACATTTTATAAGTGCCTTCACGATCCACCTTCACCAAAGTGATGAGGCGGGGATTCGCGGCACTGCGTTCCAACAAGAGCGGGCGCACTTGATTAAAGCTCAGGACTACGGGTTTTTCCGTGCCGATATTGTATGAGATCGTGCCGTCCGCTTTGAGGCGCAACGTGAGCAGATTCGATTCCGCCACTTCGACCGTGGTCTTCTCATCCGGCGGCAGCGTAATCTCCATCGTTTGCGGCTTGCTGAATACGGTCGTCAACATAAAAAAGGTCAATAAAAGAAAGGCCACATCCACCATCGGAGTCATATCAACGCGAACGCCGAGGCGACGTTTCTTATGCTTTTTGCCCTTACCATGGGCGCGTGGTTGTCCACTTTCTACGGCAGCCATGAAAAGCTCCTTTAAGCTTTCTCAAGCTCGGTAACGAGGTTGAAGCGGTTGATTTTCACTTTTTGCAGCGTGTTCATCACGTCTTCGATAATGCCGTAAGGCGCGGTAACGTCGCCGCTGATGACGGTGCGCAATTTCGGATTGCTGATGCGCGCTTGAATGAGCAAATCGGTCAACGCTTTGGCTTCGACTTCCACGCTGGCCGCAAGCCGAAAATCTTCACCAAACAAACGCACGCGCAATTGCTGCTGATCAACGCCCAAATAAATACGGCCTTCTTTCGTGACCGTGATGATCATGACATCCGTTTCCGGCAATTTGAAGGCGGAGTGCGAACTGGGCAAATCGATCTGTGCGCTCTCTGGTGGTTTGAATTGTGTGGTGAGCATGAAGAACGTCAGCAACAAGAACGCGACATCCACCATGGGCGTCATGTCCATCTTAATGCCGACGCGAGGTTTCTTTTTTGCTGCCATAAGTTTTCACCTTCGAATACGAGATTAATGACGAAGCCCTTTATTCTTGTCTCCGGATTCGTAGCCCCGGCCCCTTGTGGGCCGCTGCTTATGTTGACATTTGCAATGTCCACAAAGGAGCAGGACGCCGAGTGATCGAATTAGTGGCCGCGACGTTTGAGCGCCAAGGATTGCACGATCGAGTAGCTGGCTTCGTCAATCATGTAGGTGAAATTGTCAACTTTGGTCGTGAAGAAATTGTACGCCAAGATGCCGATGATGGCCGCGATCAAACCGCCGGCGGTGTTGATGAGCGCCTCGGAAATTCCGAGCGAAAGCTGCACCGGATCGGGCGCGCCGGCTTTGGCCATAGCCGCAAAGGAGCGGATCATGCCGAGCACCGTGCCCAACAAGCCGACCATGGTGGAAATCGAAGCGATGGTGGAAAGCGCGATCAGGTTCTTTTCGAGCAGCGGCACTTCCAACATCATGGCTTCATCGATCGAGTGCTTCACGTCTTCCAGCATCTCTTTTTGTTCCATCGAAGAGGCCGTGGCTTGCAAAGTCTTATAACGTTCCAAGCCGGTGCGAATCACGTTCGCCATCGAGCCGCGTTGCTTGTCGCATTCCGCAATGCCGGCGTCAACATCGCCGGAGTTCACCAGCTTTTGCACTCGGCCCAGAAAGCCCGTGACCGCGCCCTTGCCTTGAGCCTTGCGCAGGGAAAAGATGCGTTCGAACACAAACGCCGTCACCAAAATGGTGAGCATGATCAAGGAAATAACCAAATAGCCGCCGTCTTGAATAAACTTGGGCAAATTAAAATAGATGAAAACCGCCGCCACCGCTGAAACCACAAGCAGCAAACTGGTAAACACGGACTGTTTCATGGATGTCGATCCTTTCTGAGGGTTGGAATGATTTTAGGAACCGGCTTGAAAACTTTTGATTGCATCATCTTTGGTTTCTTCGGTATCAAACACACTGGTGAGCTTGGTGATCACAAAGATGTTTTGCACGCTCTTGCCCATGCCGCAAAGCTTGACTTTGCCGCCGGCATTCGTGTACGACGTGTAAATGTGAACCAGCGCACCGATACCGGTGCTATTGATGTAGTTGACGCCACTCAAATCAATCGCCAACTTCCGGTTGCCTTGAGCGAGCAAATCCGTAATCTTCGCTTTCAAGTCATCCGTTTCCTCGCCGCCGATGATTTTGCCTTTCGGCTCAATCACTGCAATCGTGAGGTTGTCGTGAGTTGTAACCTTTACGGACATAGCAGCCTCCTAAAAAGGGGAAAAGCCAGTCATACAGAAAAAATATTCACTGCTTAAATCTCTTCTCTTAAATGCAAGGCCGGTGCCAAACAGCCTGAATCTAAATTATCCAGCCCGTACAATGATTTATCTCGAATCGTTCAAGCAACAGCATAAAGCTAATTTTGCAAAATGCAACCAAGCTTCAGGCAAAGTCACGTTACAATATGTTTAAGAGTGAATATCTAAGGACCGGCCCACGATTGAACATTGCACGGCAAAATTGCAAGATGCAAGGGGCCGAAACCAAACACATCGAAAATTTGGGAGGATGACTAGTTCTACTTCAACAGATTTCATTTTCTGCCCGCGAAACACACGAATGACACGAAA
>CAYNDW010000727.1:0-3716 GCA_964395375.1 uncultured Cytophagia bacterium | reverse complement strand
ATCCTTTTAAGCACAGGATGCATTGCCCAGCGCTGAAAAAGATTCCTTCTGAATGACAGTTATGTGGCTGTGTTGGTGATCTTCTTCCTCGCCAGCAACGCCAAAAACTCAAACGCCAAATTCGCCGCGAGTATCGCAGTGATATCGCCGTGATCATACGGCGGCGAGACTTCGACGAGATCGAAGCCAATGAGATCGAGTCCCGCAAGGCCCCGCACGAGTTGCAAGAGTTGATAGCTCGTGAAGCCGCCCACTTCCGGCGTGCCGGTGCCGGGCGCATATGCAGGATCCACGGCATCAATATCGAGCGAAATATAAACTCGACGATTGCCGACGCGCGCGTGAACTTCTTTGATGACGCTCGGCATACCGATCTCAAATGCTTCGTCAATCGTGATCACCCGCGCGCCGAGCGCTTGTGCCTCGCTGCGATACGTCGCGCGACTGCTTGGGCCGCGAATACCGATTTGCAAATATGCGCTCGCGTCGATCAAACCTTCCTGCAGCGCATAACGAAACGGCGTGCCGTGGCTATACGGCCGTCCGGCAAATTCCGGCGAGCCGGTATCGCAATGCGAATCGAAATGCACAACGGCGAGTGGGCCGAATTTCGCCGCATGCGCGCGCAAGAGCGGCAGCGCGATGGAATGATCGCCGCCGAGCGCGATGACGCGCGCGCCGCTTTGGAGTATGGCTGAAACTTCGCTCGTGATCGAATTGTTCGTCGCTTCAATATCAACCGGCGAAACGTCGATATCGCCGTAATCAACGACGCGCAAAACTTCCAACGGCGCAACGCGCTGCAGGTGATGATAGCCCCACAGCATGAGTGAAGTTTCACGAATTTTACGCGGCCCGAAACGCGTGCCGCTGCGATGACTCGTGCCGCCGTCATAGGGAATGCCGACGATGGCAACGTCAACGCCCTCAAGCTCGCGCGTCGCGGGTTGGCGCATGAAAGAGGGAATGCCGGCGAAGGGTTGGAGGTGCGCGCCGAAAGCGGGGTTCGTGTGCATAGTTTTAAAGTTCGTCTTTTCGAAAAGCCTCTCTTGTTAGAGTCAGTCTGGAAGAAACTTTTCTAGTGCTGGAACCAAATCTTATTTTGAGAATCGTGCCGAGTACGAGGGAAGGTTCTTACAGAATGACAATGAAGAAGTAGCTCGCTCAATTGGAAGAAGCGACGTAAATCACAGCGGGCCGAAGTAGAAAACGTTTTCAGAAGGATCGACGGCATAGCGGATGCGATTGAGGAAGCCGTCAAGCCCGAGAAAGTTGGGATAGTTCCAAATCTCATCCGGCTGAAGCCTGGGAATAAAGAACGTCGCTTCGACGAGCAGATTTTCGCCGAAATCAGCCTGAAGAACAATATCGGCGCGCGTCAAATGTCCGAACCATTTTTCTCCTCGAATCCAAAGAGAAGTCAATGGTTCGTGATTCGTTTCTGATATCAACCCCCAAGCATGATGGAGTTTGGGATTCAATATGCACCACGGTCCGCCGGTGTCTATGATCATTTCTGCGGAAAAATCCGCGCGCGTTTGCGGAGCGACCTCAAACACGATACGATTCTGCCCTGCTTCGCCGGTATAACGATCGCTAAAAACGACTGCGCCGACCGCAAATTTACCGCCGATGAGCAGGTTTTCAAATTTGGCCATCACGACAATACCCTCGCAACGATGGTGGCGGGGGTTCTATTCTCTTGCCCGATTTGTTCGAGCAACTCTTCGAAAATCGGCGAGGCACCCAAGAGTTTGCCTTCGCGCACGGCAATCCAATGGCCCTTGTAATTCGAAGAATTTTCGTTGAGCCATTTCCTGGAAGCCGGCAGTCCGAGGTTTTCGGCGGGCCGTGTGCCGATCACGCGCGGCGGCGCGATGACATATGCAATGTGCGCGAGCTTTTTGTTTTCGGGATAAAGCTGCGTCCCCATGTCGGCAAGCTCTCGTGCGGAGCGCACCATTTCGAGCGACAAACAAAGGCTAATGACGCGGCGTAATTCTTCCGCGCTGCGCTCGCGCCAGTTTATGCTTTTAAACAAGCGGTTAAACGTCGCGCGATCGTTCTTCGCTTCGGCGGCGTCGAGAGCAAGCCATAATGTTTCGCGCGTTCGCGTTTCGTTCGGCGACGTCTCGATAGCTTGTTCAGCTTCGGCAACAACGGACGGCATGTGTCGTGCTCCTTTTAATGTGCATAAAGTGAATCATCTCCCACATGAATCTATCGAACTTTTTTCGAAAGACAAGCTGTTTTTTGTCGGCACTGATTGTGTGCGTTCTGTTTTCTACTGCGCACGCCCAACATCAAACCCTCGGCCCGGGCAGTTGCGGACTGGCGCAGAATAATTGTCACGTCAAAGAAAATGCATGGTGGAAAGACGATGCGCACAAAGTGACGGTCGATAAGTTTTACGACGACCCGGCGGCGTATGAAAAAATCGCCAAGCTCGCGGGCGTCGGCGCGGACGCTATGCTCAAGGGCAATCAAACGTGCATGACGTGTCACGGCACCATCGTTTCCGGCAAAGAGAGTCGCGAGGTGGAAGACGGCGTGAGCTGCGAAAGTTGTCACGGCCCGGGCAGCGGTTATAAAGATCCGCATTCCGAAGGCGACGTCAAACTCGGCGTGCAGCGTCCGGGTTATATCAAAGGCTTGCAGCTCGGTATGGTGGAATTGAAGAACGTGGACCAGCGCGGCATGGCGTGCGTGAAGTGTCATTACATCACCGATCAAAAACTCATTTCCGCGGGGCATCCGAGCGGCGCGAATTTTAGTTATGTTTCGGGCATCAAGAAAGTGGCGAAGCATTGGCGGCGCGCGCCGGCGGATGCGGACTTAAACAAAGCGCCGTTTGAGAAAGCGATGAATGCGAAAGGGCCGGTCGCGCAGATCGTGAAAGTGGAGGCGCCGCCGCCTGCGCCCATGTCCACGGCAACGCCGACTCCAATTCCAACCTCAACGACTGTTGCCGTTGATCCCGCGCCGCAAGCAGAGCAGATTGCAACGCCGCAGCCCGTGATTGCGCCGAGCACGACGCGGCCTCGAACACAGCGCGCAACTAAAGTGAGTGCTCCCGTGCAAACCGAAACGATGGAGATGAATCAACCCCCCGCTCCGCTTTTGTTGCCGCCGTTTCCGCAAGTGAGCGATACCACTTCGATGCCGCAATTATTGTTGTTGCTCAAACAACGGCTCGAATTGATTTATGAAAAAACTAGAGCAATAAACTCAAACTAAATCCGAGTTGAAACTCTGAGTCACGATTGTGCTCCTTAAAGTTGATTAGCAGTACCACCTCGGCATTGTCATCCTGAAGGAACTTCCCCGGCACTGGCGACACACTCTTGCACACGGAGTTCTTCCGGGCGCGAGGGAAGGTTCTTCCAGAATGACATTTTAGGGACGGTGTTGCTAATTACCTGAAGTGTGTTGATAAGAGGAAATTGAATGTATAAAAACGGCACTCCCGCAAGCACCGAAAGCAAACGCGCGGAACAGCATCAAGATCGCTGGAACGCCTTCGGCAGAAGCGCGGGGCTATTAGGCCTTTCGGAAAAACTCTCGCCGCAGGAGTTGCGCAAGCTCGAACTCTTTCGCGAGTTTGAGGAAGACTTTCTAGAAGAATTAAGCGCGGACATTACGCTCGCCAAATGGCGCAACAACGCGATCTTGTTTGAAGAAGGCGCGTATCTCGATCTCGCGTTTTTCATCGTCAC
>CAYNDW010000726.1:0-3720 GCA_964395375.1 uncultured Cytophagia bacterium | reverse complement strand
CCACCGGTCCCCTCGTGTCCGACTGGCGGGTGACCGCCGCCGGGGCGGGTGCCACGATCCGAAGAACGCTCCGCGTCACGCTCCGTGAGCCGCTGCGAGGCGAGACGACTCTGGCCGTCTCCGGCTATCAGACGATCGGAAGTGGCGCTAACCTCGCCCTTCCAGTGCCGAAGCTGGCCGGGGCGGTACGTCAGCAAGGCGTAGTCGGTGTCAGCTCTTGCCGGACACTCGAGATCGCTCCCGCTCGCGTCACGCCCGAATCCATCGTCGTGAGCTTTTTGTTTGCCGCCGCCGTGGGAATTATCTTCGGGCTTTATACCGCGCGCCGCGCCGCGTTGCAAGATACGATTGTCGCGTTGCGGTATGAATGAAATAGCCTAATAGAAGCTGTCATTCAGAACCAATCTTTTTAATCGCTAGGCAATCTTTAAAGCGCTTAAAAAGATTCTTGCAGAATGACAGACGAAGCGGGCGAATCGCAACTTTTCAACCTCGCAGTAATTGCTCAATCGGCACCGGCATTCCGCGTTCGATACTTTTCACCGCGGCGATGCCGGTGAGAATCGACATTGCGCCCGCGCGCGAGCCGGCGCGTTGCTTTAATGGGGCGGCCATATCGGGGTCGAATATCATCCGTTGCATGCGCGCATCGCCGCCGCCATGACCTTCCTCCATCTCCGTCACTTCCAACACTTCCGTCGCTCCAAAATTTTTCGTCACGCGCACGACAATCGGCGTTTTCTCCGCCCAGGGTTGCCGCTCGAGCACGCGCGCTTCAATGCGGCCTTTTGTGCCATTGAATGTAATTCTTTTTTTTGGTGGGAAGAAGAGAAGCAAAAGCGTTTTCGGCTGGAATGAAAGCCGCAGCCGCGAATGCGGCTTTGCCGGCAGTTGAAATAAATTCGCGACGAGAGAAAGAGTTTGCGCGCATCATGCTCTCCGATCATTTATATAAGCGGTAAAACAGGATTTGATCAAGCGCCGGCGTAAGATGAAAACTTTATCGGAGAAGCGCAAGGCGGGTGAGGGAAGTGACTATAATAGCGGTTTTCACTGGGGTGAGTAGGAGCGAAGCCGAAGAGCCGCGGGGATGTTTCGACTTCGCTCCGCTTGGCGCTGCGATCAATTGAGCGCACGAATGCAAAACTTTAAACAACAGTTTTAAGAGCGCAACATGCGCGGATTCTTCAGCGTCTCTTCCAAGAGCGCCAGCATCTCTTTGATATAAGCCTCGGCTTTTTCAAACGCGCCTTTTTCTTCGATACACCAACGATACTCCGTGACCAACCGCTCGACGCGCAAATAAACTTTATTCGCCAGCATGGCTTCAATCGGCTCGAAGCCTAGCATGTAACCATCAACCAAGCAGGCCAGGGCCTGCGCGGAGTCGGCGCGTTGATAGTAGGCTAGGCTTTGCTGCCATTTGGTTTTGGTGATTTTGATGTGTTCCGTAAGGGAAAGCTTGGGCAAGTGACTGCGATAATAATCAATCGTGCGGCTCACCTCTTCCGCAGAAAGGGTGCGCGCCATGGCGTCGCGCGCGAGGCTGCGTTGCAATTCAACATTGGTCTGCACGGCCAATTGTTGCAATGAGAGATTGGGATTAATCTTTGGTGCGCCGTACGGATTGAAGCCGTGACGCAAAGTCATCACATAAAACGCGAGGCTCCAGCTTTGCTCGGAAGAAAAAGCCTCGCCAAATGAAGGCATGGCCGTGCCGCTGACGCCCAGCGTGATCGCTTGGTACAGATGAAAGGGCGTGATGAAATCAAGATAAGCCGGAGCCGCAAGATCGCGCGGTTTGGGATTCAGCGTGTCTGCTGCCGGGCCGTTGCCTGCGCCGCGTTCGCCATGGCAAGAAACACAGTTCTCTTGGAAGAGTTGCTTGCCCAAACTCAAATCCGGCGTAGCGAGCGGGAAGATCAAAATCCCCTGATCTTGTGTCATGAGTCCCACCAACTGTGTGCTGAGATTTCTGATGGTTGTGCCTTCGGCTTTAGCCGTGACCTGCTGCGCCAATTGCTCTAAACCATGACGAATGCTAGCGCTGCTTTTATTCGTCACACGATAAGTTTGCAGCAACGTCTGCGAGAAGTGCTGCATTTCGTTAAATTCGAGCGTGTCGATGACAAGACCGAGGTGCACGGCGCGGCCATAGTCGTTACCGATATACTGCAATAAAAAAATCATGCGCCTTATTTCGGCTTCATCAACCATTGTTGCTTTTGGGTCTTCGAAAGGTTGCGGGTTGACCTCGCGGGCGCGCAGATTTTCTTGCGGGACGCTTTGCAGAGTTTTGCCTTTGGCGGAAAGCAGCCAGAATGCGGCAATAAAAACGAGGAAGGTGGAGTAAATCCCAAGGGAAGTTCGGTTCATCGTTCCATCCTAGAGAAGATGACTAAAAGTGATGCTTGGTCGGGACGGCTTCAGATCTTCGCAACTTCTGAGCGGCAGACGCTTGAAGTCGATACTCCGAACGAGGGCTTATTGCTGCTCTCGTGGCGAGTTGATTAACACGGTCTTGGCCGAAGGCGCGAGCGCGACTTGATACGTCGCTAAAATCTTCCGCACGCTGAACGTCACGGCGTGCACGCTTAATGTTGCGCCAGTGATGGCGTGCAGGTCGCGATTGGGCCAAAGGTCGGCGCTCAAAAATTTTGCTTGAAAGAGTTTGAGCCAACGCGGCGGCGGCAAATAATCGAGCGGCTCATAAAATGCGAGTATTTCAACCGTGCGGATTGAGCCGTCAAGATTGAGCACGATCATGAGAATTTCCTCTTTCGTGCGCACCATGTTTTTATCAAAAAAGGCGAAGCCGGTCGGGCCGGTTCCGGTGGAATCGACATAAAAAGTCACGAGCTTGGATTCCACTTTCGTCTGCGCCAGCTTGGCGACGGCTTGCGTTTGCTCCTCGGTGAGAAACAGCGTGCGTCGTTGAATCTTAGGCGCGTTCGGAAAAGCGCGGGCAAGCGCTTCGGTTTGCGTGCTCAAGACTTGTGCGTGAGTTGTTGCAGCGGCGAGCAGGGCGAGGGCAATGAGCAGGCACCGGATAAGTAATCTAAACATAATCATCAATGTTTAATAAAGCGCGTTGTGTGAGACAGTGAAGAGTAGCGGCAAAATTAGGTTCTGCGGAGAGCATCCTTGCGAAGGTTTTAAACCTTCGCAAGGTTGAAGAGCCATTCAGTACAAATACGTCACGCCAAGATTGAATTGATCCACTCCGCTGCCCGCGTCGTTTTTGCGGTTAACGTAATCCGCCTTGAACGCGACGTTCGGATGCGGCTTGAAGCTGAAGCCATAGGTAAAATTCGTGCGTGCTTTGGAGGCATCGAGTGCGAAGCCGGACGGGACTTTCTTCTGCGTGCTCAGCTTTTCATATTGCACGAAAGGATAGAGCGCAATCTTCGCGGTCTTCATGAACAGCGGCATCACGTCATAACCGAGCGTGAGATAAAAGCCGTCTTGCTCCGTGCCGAGGGATTTATTGCCCGCGAGCTTCAACACGCGATTGAGCGAGTCGGCATCGCCAAGGGATGAGCGGGCATACAGTCCTCGCGTTTCGAAGCCTTTGTATGAGAGCGTGGCGTGCGCGGCATACAGCGTCACGCGCGCGGCGATGGCATTGCCCGCAGCGTTGCGCATGCCCTGGCCGGTGTTCCCGCTGAAGAAAGACGCACCCAAATTCAAACCCGCAATACCGGCATAATCCAAACGACC